>JBDSAB010000653.1:0-13766 GCA_039922395.1 Caldimonas sp. | reverse complement strand
TCGATCCCGATCGAGAAATCGTTGCAGCCTTCGCGGCCGTTCCACTGCGACGCGCCGGCATGCCAGGCGCGCTCGTCGGCCGACACGAACTGGACGAGTTCGCCGTCGCGCCGGATCAGGAAATGCGCGGAGACCGCCATGTCCCGGATCGTCTCGAAGTACGGATGCGCGCTCCAGTCGAGCCGGTTGGTGAAGAGCCGCTCGATCGCGTCGCCGCCATATTCCCCCGGCGGCAGGCTGATCGAATGAAGGACGACGAGATCGACACCGAGGCCGGCCGGTCGCGGCCCGAAGTTCGGCGACGGCACGGAGCGCGCGCGGCGCAGCCAGCCGTCGCGCCACGCCACCTGTGTCACTCTCGGTCCGCGTGGCCGGCGTCGCCGCCGACGTTGACGTTGAGGCGAGCCATGCGATAGCGCATCTGGCGCAGCGACAGGCCCAGACCGATGCCGGCGGCGGTGCGATTGAAGCGGTGGTGCTCGAGCGCGCGCACGAGAATGTCGCGCTCGACGTCGTCGAGGTACTTGGCGAGGTCGCTCGGCAAGGGCTCCTCGACCGGCGCCATCCGCGCCTGCGCCCGCACGCCCTCGATCATCGACTCCGCCGCCGCGGCGATCTGGTCGAGCTCCTGCGACGCGCTGTCGGTGAACACCGACTCGGGCAGGCCGAGGTCGTAGACGTCGAGCTCTTCCGCGCCCGAGAGCGCCACGGCGCGATGGAGCAGGTTCTCGAGCTCGCGGACGTTGCCGGGGAACGGGTGGCGCGACAAGTGCACGAGTGCGTCGCGCGTCAGGCGCGGCGCAGGCCAGACGCCGGCGTCGCGCGCGAGCCGCTCGAGGATGCGCTCGCTCATCACGGCGAGGTCCTCGAGGCGCTCGCGCAGCGGCGGGACACGGATCTGGATCACGTTCAGCCGGTAGTAGAGGTCCTGTCGGAACTGGCCGATCAGCACCTCGGCGCCGAGGTCCTTGTGGGTCGCGCTCAGGAGACGAACGTCGACCGGCAGTTCGGTCACCGCGCCGACCGGCCGCACGGAGCGCTCCTGGATCGCGCGCAGGAGCTTCGACTGCATCGACAGCGGCAAGTCGCCGATCTCGTCGAGGAAGAGCGTACCGCCGTTGGCCGCCTGGAAGAAGCCTTCGCGATCGTCGTTGGCGCCGGTGAACGCACCCTTTCGATAGCCGAAGAACTCGGCCTCGAGCAGGTTCTCCGGAATGGCGCTGCAGTTGACGGGCACGAACGGCATCGCGCCGCGCGCGCTGACCTCGTGGATCGCGCGTGCGACCAGCTCCTTCCCCGTGCCCGACTCGCCGGCGACAAGCACCGGCGCCATGCTGCGCGCGACTTTCTCGACGAGCTCGCGCACGTTCTGCATCGCCATCGACTGGCCGGCCATGCGCGCGAGCGCCGCGCTCACGGGCGCCGCCGGCGCGGGTGCGGCGGCGCGCGGCGGCCTCGGCGGCGCGGCGATGCGATGCTCCGACGGCAGGCTGGTCGGATCGACTGTCGGCGCGCCGCTGCCGCCCCGGCCGAGCGCCGAGGCGACGACGCCGCGAAACTGCTTGAGGTCGACCGGCTTGGTCAGGTAGTCATACGCGCCGGCCTTGAGCGCGTCGACGGCGTTCTCGGACGAGCCATAGGCAGTGATGACGATCGCCTTCTCGCGCCGGCCGCTCTCCTCGAGCCACTTCAGCACGTCGAGGCCGGTGCCGTCCGGCAAGCGCATGTCGGTGATGACCGCGCTGTAGGTGCGGTCCTTCAGATGCAGCAATGCCTCCTGGACGCTGCCGGCGGTGTCCATGTCGTATCCCTCGCGCAGCAAGGTCAACTCATAGAGCGTGCGCAGGTCGGGTTCGTCGTCGATGACGAGAAGGCTGAAGTGCGAGGCGGTGGTCATCCAGTGAGGTGCAGAGAGGGTTCGGCCGTTGCAATCGCGGCGCGCCGCATGTCGACGAAGAACCCGTTGCGCTGAGCACCGGCATACGGTCGTAGGCGGTAGTCGATGCTGGCGCCGTAACGTTCGCAGAGCTCGCGGCAAATGTACAGGCCCAGTCCGGTGCCACGGCTGCGGGTCGAGAAAAATGGCTCGAACAAATAGGGCTCGACGTCGACTGGAATCGGGGCGCCGTCGCTCAGCACGCTGAGATAAATGCGCAGCTCGTGGCCTGCATCGAGTCGAAGCGCAATCGACCCTGGGCCGCCGGTCGCGTGCCGATGCGCGTTGTCGAGCAGGTTGACGAGCACACGACGCAGATGCTCGGGATCGAACGCGACGCCGACGGCTTCGCCCGGCAGATCGAGCCGCAGAACGCTGCGATCGCCGAGCTCGATCTGATGGGCCCGCGCCCATTCGGTGCTGACCGCGCGGATCAGTGCGGTGGCATCGATCGCACCGACCGGCTGCGCCTGTCCCGGTGCAACCTCCATCACGTCGTCGACGATGCGCTTCAGGCGCTCGACGTTGTCGGTCACGAGCCGGGTCAGTTGTCGCTGCGAGGGCTCGACCGCCTCTTCGGAAAGTAGCGCGTTGGCCTGGGCGATGGCCGCCAGTGGATTGCGGATCTCGTGCGCGATGCCGGCCGAGATGCGGCCCATCGCGGCCAGTTTTTCCTGCCGGCTGCGCGCCTGCATGTTGCGGACGTCCTCGAGAAACAAGACGCAAAACTCCTCGTTCGTCTGCGGCTCCTGGCGGCGCGTGAAGCGGACGCGCACGCGCAACGTCCTTTGCGGCTGCTGTTCGAACGAGAGCGCGACATCGCGACCCGCAGCAGGCCAGGTCGCCTCGCTGAACGCGCGCTCGACCGTGCGGACGAGACCTTCCCACGCAGGCACCCCGCGCAGCTGGAACGGCGCCGCGCGGCCGATCCCACCCGCGGCGAGTAGTCGCCGTGCGGCTGGATTGGCGGCCCTCACGCGCCCGCGCCGATCCACGACCAGCACGCCGTCCTGCATCTCCTCGATGACCAGCTGATTGAGCTGCGCCTGCTGACGCGCCAGTTCGAGGCTGCCGCGCGCACTCATCTCTTCCCGGGCCAAGCGACGCGCCAGTTCTCCGGCCAACACCGTGATGACGAAAAAGCCGCTGCCAGCCAGCCCCGCCTGCGTCATCAGCGCGGTCGTGTCACCGCCGGACGGGATGCCGAACCAAGCGGTGAACAGCAGCATCAGGGTGACGCCGGCGGCAGTCGCGAGGGCCGTCAGCCGCGGGGTCAGGATCCCCGACATCAGCACCGGCAGAACGAGCAGCGCCTGGTAGTTCAGGCTGGATCCCGACGCCAGGAGGTGCAAAGCGGTAAAGCAGATGAGGTCGGCGCCGATCGTCGCCAACCAACGTCGGCTGTGCAATCGCGTGCGTCCTCCGATGCCCGGAGAACCGCGAAAGCGCGGCAACAGCCACATGCTGATCGCCAGCCCCGCGTACGCGATGCTGACCAGCGAGACGAGCGGTGTCGGCCGCAGGCCGAACAGCCGCGCGACACCGAGCGTCACCACCAACGCGAAGCCGAGAGCCGCCCGCGAGGCAATGAACGTTCGGTAGATGCGCTCGAAGGTCGTCTGCCCGGTCTGCGGCTCCCCTTCGGACGCGTCGGGCGGTGGCTGCGATTCGGTTGCGTCTTCGCGGCTGCGCCGATCCGGCTGGGGCGATACCGGCTCGCCGGCACCCGCGCTTGCTTCCGGCGGTGGATCGAGCGTGCCGAACCACAGCTCGTCGGGACCCGGCGCGAGCGGCGCCGCACGCCGAGCGCGGACGCGTCGATCCGGCGTGGGGGGCGCCGCGCTCACGTCACGCCCGCGCGACGGTCGGCCACGGCGAGGCCCGCGTCATTCCGGATGAGCCGCCTCGAAAGCGGAGCGATGGGCGTCTCCGCAAAACACTCCGCCGCGGCCCGGCAGCGCTTCGTGCGCCGGCAGATGGACCCCGCATTGCGCGCAGGCCAGCATCGGCAGCGCGCGAGCCTTCGACTCCGCCGTCGGCTTGACACGCCGGCTGAACGTGCCGCGCAACAGCCACAGCAGCACGACGACGGCGACGACAACGAGAACGAATTTCATAGGGCCGTTATGTCATGCCGAGGGTGCGCGATGCAACAGCACCTCGAACACGAAGCGCGATCCGACGTAGCCCAGCAACAACAGGGCCGTGCCTGCATAGAGCCAGCGCGTCGCCTGCGGCCCGCGCCAGCCGAACGTGCGGCGACCGCCAAGGAGCGCGGCGAATACGACCCAGCCCAGGATCGAGAACACCGCCTTGTGATCCCAGCGCCAAGGGCTCGCGAACCAGACACCGAGCCCAATCGCGGCTGACAGCACCACGAAGCCGGCGGCGACGAACCGATACGTCAACCGCTCGAGGCGCAGCAGCGGCACGCCGGCGGTCGGACTCGCCGCGCCGGGCGACCGCCGCAGTTGGCGTTCGGCGCGGTTGACCAGTGCCGCATGCAGAACCGCCACGCCGAACAGGCCGTACGACGCGATGCCGAGCAGCCAGTGCAGCGGCGCCCAGGGCGACCCGAGTTGCGGATGCAACTGGCCTGGAAATGCCCAAGCGAGGACGACCACCCCACAGCCCAGCACGGCGAGGCGACGCCTGACACCTTGCAGCGGGACGAACCGGCTTTCGAGACCGTAAACCGCGAGGACCAGCCACAGCGTGACCGAGAGCGCCGGCGCAAAGCCGAAGCGCGCCCCGGGCATCGGCGCGCCAATGCCCGCGATGTCGACGATGAGCGCCGCCCCGTGGGCCAGCCAAGCGACCAACAACGCGAAGCGGAGCCCCCCGGAAAAGCGTTCGCCGGGCAGTGTTGCGAGCGCGTAGAACAGCAACGCGACGACGCTCAGGCCGCTCAGTGCCAACGCGGTTCCCGAGGCGGTTTCCGTGCTGGGGCCGAACGATAGAATCATCGCCAGAGTGTACTTTCGCGCCCCGTCGGACTGACGGCGCCGCACCCCACCGGATGGCTTCGAACCTCACTGATCGGTTGAGCCGCGTCGTCAAGACGATGCGCGGCCAGGCCCGCATTACAGAGGACAACGTCCAGGACATGCTGCGCGAGGTGCGCATGGCCCTGCTCGAGGCCGACGTCGCGTTGCCGGTCGTGCGCGACTTCGTCGCCCGCGTCAAGGACCAGGCCCTCGGCGCTGAAGTCGCCGGCTCGCTGTCGCCTGGTCAGGCGCTCGTCGGCATCGTCAACCGCGAGCTCGCCGCGGTGATGGGCGAAGGAGAGTCCGATCTCGACCTGGCCACCCAGCCACCCGCCGTCATCTTGATGGCCGGACTGCAGGGAGCCGGCAAGACGACGACTACCGCGAAGCTCGCGAAGTACCTGATCGAGAAGCGCCGCAAGAAGGTGCTGACGGTCTCGGCCGACATTTATCGACCGGCCGCCATCGAGCAGTTGAAGATGGTCACACGCCAGGCGGGCGCCGAGTGGTTTCCGTCGACGGCTTCCGATGCGCCCCTCGACATCGCCCGAGCGGCGCTCGACTACGCGCGCAAGCACTACATCGATGTGCTGCTCGTCGATACCGCCGGCCGACTCGGCATCGACGAGAAGCTGATGGCCGAGATTGCAGCGCTGCATGCCGCGCTGCGCCCCATCGAAACGCTGTTCGTCGTCGATGCGATGCAGGGCCAGGATGCCATCAACACCGCGAAAGCCTTCAAGGCGGCGCTGCCCTTGACCGGCATCGTGCTGACCAAGATGGACGGCGACTCGCGTGGCGGTGCGGCCCTCTCGGTGCGCACGATCACCGGCGTGCCTATCAAGTTCGCCGGCATCAGCGAAAAGATCGACGGCCTTGAGGTGTTCGATGCACAGCGGCATGCCGGCCGCATCCTCGGGATGGGCGACATCGTCGGCTTGGTCGAGGAAGTCCAGAAGGGCGTCGACGTCGCGGCGGCTCAGAAACTGGCCGATAAGGTCAAGGCCGGCGACAGCTTCGACCTGAACGACTTCCTGACCCAGATCACGCAGATGAAGAAGATGGGCGGGCTCGCCGGGCTCGTCGACAAGCTGCCCTCGCAACTGACCGGCAAGGCCGGCAACCTGGCACCCGCCGACATGGATCGCGCCGAGCGCGATGTGCGACGGATGGAGGGCATCATCTGCTCGATGACTCCGCTCGAGCGCCGCAAACCCGAGTTGCTGAAAGCCACCCGCAAGCGCCGTGTCGCGATGGGCGCTGGGGTGCAGGTCCAGGAAGTCAACCGCCTGCTCAACCAGTTCGGCCAGATGCGCGACATGATGAAGAAGATGAAGGGCAGCGGCATGATGAAGATGATGAAACGGATGGGCGGCATGAAGGCGCTTGGCGGCATGGGGGGCCTGCGTTGACCCTGCCGATTCCCGGCTGGTTCTGCGGCGGCCTCTTCTGCTGACCTTGGCGCGCGGGAAAGGCTCGGTTCCGAATGGATAACCTGCTGCCACTCGCGGCCGCAATCGCTGCGGTCCTCGTGTTGGTGTGGTGGCTCTTCGGGCGGCGCAGTCGGTCGGAGGTTCAGGAGCCGGCAGGGGACCGGCTCGACACGCTGGGCGGATGGCCGCCGGCGACGACGCAGATCCTGCGGACCTCGGAACGAATTGCCTACAGCACGCTCCGTCTCGCGCTGCCGGGTTACATGATCCTGGCGCAGGTGCCGATCGCACGCTTCATCACGGTGCCGAAGCGAAACTCATACGCCGAATGGATGCGGCGCCTCGGCAGCCAGTGCGTCGATCTCGTCGTCTGCGACGTGACCTCGCAGGTCGTTGCGGTCGTCGAGATCCGGCCATCGACGGCGCAGCTGACTGAAGGCGTCCGGCGCCGGCTCGATCGCGTCAGCCGCGTGCTCAAAGGAGTCGGCATTCCGCTCCACGTCTGGAATCAGGATTCGCTGCCGTCGGTCGAGGCCGCGCGGGCGACCATCGCACCGAAGATGCCCGCCGTCCCCCTCGAACTGGCCGCACGCCGGGTCGCGGCTCAAGCCGCCGCACCGACCATCGACGAAGGTCAGAACCCGTTCGAGGACACCGACCGCAACTGGTCTCCGGACGAAGGCATCGAGGTTTCCGAGGTGCGCGAACCGACGGCGTCGACCTGGTTCGACGAGCTCGATTCGGTGCCGGCGACGTTGCCGCCGCCCGCGCCTGGAACGCCCTACCGGCCCTGACGCACCCGTGTGGCGTGGTCGAGGTGACGAGTCTCAGGCTCGCCCGACCAGCGCGTCCGCGAACTCGCGCGCACTGAATGTCTGCAGGTCTTCGAGCTTCTCGCCGACCCCGATGAAGTAGACCGCGAGCGGCGAGCCTCGCTCCTTGACCCACAGCGCAATCGCTGCGAGAACGCCGCCCTTCGCGGTGCCGTCGAGCTTGGTGATCACGAGACCGGTCAGCTGCAGCGCGGTGTCGAACACCTGCACCTGGGCCAGTGCGTTCTGCCCGGTGTTGCCGTCGAGGACGAGAAGGATCTCGTGCGGGGCACCGTCCTGGGCCTTCGCAATGACGCGCCGGATCTTCTTCAGCTCTTCCATCAGATGCGCCTGCGTCGTCAGGCGACCGGCGGTGTCCGCGATCACGACGTCGCAGCCGCGCGCCTTTGCCGCCACCACCGCATCAAAGGTCACGCCGGCCGGATCTCCACCCTCCTGGCTGACGATGTCGACGCGGCCGCCGGCTGCTGAGGCCGGAAGATCGGCTCGATCGGCCCACACCGCGAGCTGTTCCCGGGCGGCGGCGCGGAACGTGTCGGCAGCGGCCAGCATGACCTTCTGCCGCGCATTGACGAGATGGCGCGTCAGCTTGCCGATCGTCGTGGTCTTGCCGGCGCCGTTGACGCCGACCACCATCATCACGGTCGGCGTGAACTCGCCGACCCGCAGCGGACGCTCGAGCGGCGCCAGCAAGGCGGCGATGGCCTCCGCGAGCAGATCCTTGACCTCGGACACCCTGGTCGCCTCGGCCCGCTTCACGCGCCACCTCAGGTCGTCGAGCAGGTACTCGGTCGCCTCGATGCCGGCATCGGCCTGAAGCAACGCCGTCTCCAAATCCTCGTACAGCTCATCACCGACCTGCGCCCCGGTGAAGGCCAGCGCGATGGTCGAGCCGGTCTTCTTCAGACCGCTGCGCAGCTTGGCCATCCAGTCGGTGCGCAGCGCCTCGGCGGGTTCGGTCGAAGCGGCGGACGGGCGGGTCGGCAAGCCCGGGCGCATCTCGGGTTCCGACTCGGGCGTCCTCACCGGTGATGCTGTCGATGATTCCGACCGAGCCGCGATCGGTGCGGAAGCGGCGGGGCTCACGGATGTCGAACCCGAAGTTGCTTCGGCAGACTCCGCCGCCGGCTTGGGCACGACCCAGCCGCCCAGGCGTTCCCGCCACGAGGGCGAGGCGGACGGCCCAGGCTCCGGTGCCCGTTCGACGCTCGGTGATACCGCCTTCGCCGCCGGCGCCGGGGGCGGCTCGACGGCCGGCTTTTTCTTGAAGAAGCTGAACATGCTGGGAAGGAGGAATGCCCTCGGCGGCCACTCCAAAGGGCTTGTGAGTCGGGCCGATTCGTCGAATCGGCCGTCGCTATACTCTCGCGCTCAGGCGCTTTAGCTCAGTCGGTTAGAGCGACGGAATCATAATCCGCAGGTCCGGGGTTCGAGTCCCTGAAGCGCCACCACCTCATTCTGCTGATCTGGCAACGACGGTCCGTTTGTACCGGTGGCGGGCGCGTTGCAGAACGAGAGACAAGGCCGCTTGCCCCAAGGACGAGAAGGCGATTCTTGTCGGAAGCTCAAGGCGACAAGGGCGTCGGCGCCACCCTCGCTCGATCGACGAAATAGTTGAGCTGGCGTCGCATGCCCTTCTTCAATCGTTCGGTGAAAAAGCCGAGCATGGCGACCACGAGACACACGCCCAGAACCACGAACGCAGTGCGGTACTGCTGTATCTGCAGGTCGTCAACCAGTGCACTGAGCAGGTACAGCAGCGGGTAGTGACACAGATACAGCGCAAACGTGAACGAGGCGAGATACCCCGCAGCAGGAATCTGTATGCGGCAGTTGCGGGTGAGCGATGCGACACCGACAAACTGCAAGGCGATCAGCACGCCAATGATGTATGCATGTATGAACGTCTGAGACCACACCAAGTCATAGGCGTACGACCCGAGTAGCTCCCTCGTCAGGACCAGCAGCTTGACCGGCATTTCAAGATAGTGGAAGAGCACATAGGCGAGGCTCGTTCCAGCGATCAACAGCACTGACGCCGTCGCCTCCAACGTGTCCGCCCGGCTCAGTCGGTATGCAATGACACCCATGAGCCAGACGGGCATCAGCAGCAAGATTTTGGGACCCGCGATTAGACAAAGAGCGGCGACCGCGATGTGGCGAGCATGGCCGGTCAAGTACGTCCACGCTCCGAAGATTGCGTAGTACCAGAACTCGAAGCCGATCGACCAGAACGGCAAGTTCGAGAATGGCCGGACGCTGGAGAACCATAACTCATTCAGGAACAGCAGATTCGCTACCAAGCGCCACGCTGGCATGTCGGTCGCAAATGCCCACTCTCCGCCATACCTCCCCGGAGACAGGCTCCGTCCTATGGCGTCGGCAACGATGGTGAGGAGCAACGCGGGCACAGCCACCGACCACAGGCGTGAGATGCGGCCCACCGCATAGTCTCGTAACCGAGAGCCCTCGCGGTCCGTCACATAAGCGATGACGAAGCCGGACAACACGAAAAACGCAATGACTGCATCGTGCCCGATCGATGGCAGACGCCACATGAAAGGCAGTCGGCCGCCAATCTGAAACTTGTCGACATGGACGAGAAATACAGCGATGGCCGCCAACATCCGGCACAGGTCGAGATACCCGGACATGGTGGGGCTCATCAAGGTTCCTGATGGAGCGGCGAATGTCCTAGCTGGCACGATCGTCGGGCCCCTGGCGAGACAGCAGGTCAGCGAAAACAGGCAATGCCACCAACGAGCAGATCACTCACTCGATAAAATACGCGGGTACTTGCGCACGCTTGCTTCGAGTGATGCTGGGTACCGCTGGGGCTGGGAATCATAATCCGCAGGTCCGGGCTTCGAGGCCCTGAAGCGCCACCACCTTACGAGCGGCTTCGGCTTCGGCAGAGCCGGCGCCACATTCGCCGACCCATACGTTGGAACGTCATGATGCTCCGCGCCACGCTCGCCTTCATTCTCGCTGTGACCGCGTTCTTCACTGCGGACATCTCGGTGGCCCAACAAGTCCAGCGACAGTTTCCGAAGAATGCCCTGCGCGGTTCGATCGTCGTCGGCGATCCGCCGACCGTCGCGCTGAACGGCAGGGAGACTCGGTTCGCGCCCGGCGCGAGGATCCGCAATCCGTCCAACATGATCGTGCTGTCGGGCGGCTTGGTCGGCGCGAAGCTTCTGGTCCACTACACGCTCGACTCGATGAGCCAGCTCGGCGACGTCTGGATCCTGACGCCCGAAGAAGCCGCCAAGCGCCCCTGGCCTGCCACGCAGGAGCAGGCGGAGACGTGGCTCTTCGACGCGTCGACCCAGACCTGGAGCCGACCGTGACGACGCCGGCGGCGAAGAAGGTCTTCATCAAGACTTTCGGCTGCCAGATGAACGAATACGACTCGGCCAAGATGGTCGACATCCTGCACGCCGCACGCGGCTACGAGGCGACGTCGAACGTCGACGAGGCCGACCTGATCCTCTTCAACACCTGTTCGGTGCGCGAGAAGGCGCAGGAGAAGGTCTTCAGCGACCTCGGCCGCGTCAAGCACCTGAAGGCCAGAGGCGCCCTGATCGGCGTTGGCGGCTGCGTGGCCAGCCAGGAAGGTGAGGCGCTCGTGCGCCGCGCACCGTACGTGGATATCGTCTTCGGCCCGCAGACCTTGCACCGATTGCCCGAACTGATCGAGCAGCGACAGGCCCAGAACCGCCCGCAGGTCGACATCCGCTTCCCGGAGATCGAGAAGTTCGACCATCTGCCCCCGGCGCGGGTCGACGGACCGACGGCATTCGTCTCGATCATGGAAGGGTGCTCGAAATACTGCAGCTACTGCGTCGTTCCGTACACGCGCGGTGAGGAGGTCTCGCGGCCGCTCGACGACGTGCTGACCGAAATCGCCGGTCTGGCCGACCAGGGCGTCAAGGAAGTGACGCTGCTGGGCCAGAACGTCAACGCCTACCGGGGCAGGATGGGAAGTGGTGCTGAGATCGCCGACTTCGCGCTGTTGCTCGAATGCGTGGGCGCGTTGCCCGGCATCGCGCGGATCCGCTACACGACCAGCCACCCGAACGAGTTCACGCAACGCCTGATCGAAGCGTATTCAAGGGTGCCGCAACTCGTCGGCCATCTCCATCTGCCAGTGCAGCATGGCAGCGACCGGATCCTGATAGCGATGAAGCGAGGCTACACGGCGGCCGAATACAAGAGCACGGTCCGCAAGCTGCGCGCGACCCGCCCGGACATCTGCATCTCGAGCGACTTCATCGTCGGCTTTCCCGGGGAGACCGACGACGACTTCGCGAAAACGATGAAGTTGATCGATGACGTCGGCTTCGACCACAGCTTCAGCTTCGTGTTCAGCGCCCGCCCGGGCACGCCGGCAGCGGCCCTTCCGGACGACCTGCATCCCGACGTGAAGCTCGCTCGCCTGCAACGGCTTCAGGCTGCGATCGAAGCGAACGGCAACCGGATCAGCGCGACGCGCGTCGGCACGGTCCAGCGGGTTCTCGTCGAGGGACCGGCGCGCAAGAATCCAAACGAATGGACCGGCCGCACAGAGTGCAATCGGGCCGTCAACTTCCCTGGCTCGGCCACTCTGGTGGGCCGGATGGTGGATGTCTCGATCACCGAGGTGCTGGGCCACTCGCTGCGCGGAGTACTGGCCGATGCGACGGCGACGGCTAGCGGCGGAACGGTCCAAAGCCGAACCACCACAGGCTGACCGCCGTTACCGCCACCATGCCAGCGTAAGTGGCCATGCGGCCGTCGTGTCCGGTCACGACAAGGCCGACGAACAGAGCGAGCGTGGCCGCAGCGGCGCCGACGACGCACAGCCGAGTGAATGACACCGGACGGAGCTCGGAACTCCAGAACAGCTTGGCGAGCGATGCCGACAGCACGGCCGTCGTCACCGCAGGTGCCAAGAAGTTGAGGATGTGCCAGCCGGCGTCGACGAGGTCCAGAGCAGCTCCCTGTTCTTACACCGCTGCGCGCATGGCCGAGTGGCGACTGCACACGAACAGGCCGAATCACGCCCGGATTTTATAATCGGGAAGTGAGCGTCTTCGCCCTCGGGCTCAACCACACCACCGCCCCGCTCGACCTGCGCGGCCGGTTCGCGTTTGCGCCGGAACAGCTTGCATCCACGCTGCACGGGTTCAAAGAGCGACTCAAGCGTGCGAACGAGGTTGCAATCGTGTCGACCTGCAACCGCACCGAGGTGTATGTCGGGGCGGATCGGGCGCTGGTCGAGCCGACCGTCGACTGGCTGGCGGGGATCGGCGGAGTCGCCGCGCAGACGCTGCGCAACCACGCCTACGTGCTCGAAGGCAGCTCGGCGGCACGCCACGCGTTCCGCGTGGCCAGCGGCCTGGACTCGATGGTTCTCGGGGAGCCGCAAATCCTCGGACAGCTGAAGCAGGCAGTGCGCGAGGCGGACAGCGCGGGAACGCTCGGCGCGACGTTGCAGCAGATGTTCCAGCGCTCATTCGCGGTCGCGAAGGAAGTTCGCAGCTCGACAGAGATCGGCTGCCACTCGATCAGCATGGCTGCCGCGGCCGTTCGACTCGCCGCGCAGTTGTTTGAGGACCTGCGCGACACCAAGGTTCTGTTCGTCGGCGCGGGCGACATGATCGAGCTGGCCGCGACCCACTTCGCTGCGCAGCAGCCGAAGGCAATGGCGGTCGCGAATCGGACGCTCGATCGCGGCGAGAAGCTGGCGGCGCGCCTTGGGGCCGAAGCGATACGTCTGGCCGAACTGCCCGCGCGCCTGGCTGAATTCGACATCGTCATCTCGTCGACCGCCAGTTCGCTGCCGATCATCGGCCTCGGCGCCGTCGAGCGCGCGTTGAAGCAGCGCAAGCACCGGCCGATGTTCATGGTCGACCTGGCGGTGCCGCGCGACATAGAACCCGAGGTCGAGCGCCTGTCGGACGTCTTTCTCTACACCGTCGATACGCTCTCGACATTGGTCCAGCGAGCAGGCGAACGGCGCGAGGCCGCGGTCGCACAGGCCGAAGCGATCATCGAGGTCGGCGTGCAGGGCTTCGTCCACTGGCTCGACCAGCGCGTTTCGATTCCGCTGATCCAGGCCTTGCATGCGCAGAGCGACGAGTGGCGTGCGATCGAGATCGGCCGCGCCAAGAAGCTCCTTGCCGGCGGCGAGGACGTGGGTGCGGTGCTCGAGTCGCTCTCCCGCGGTGTCGCCCAGAAGATGCTGCACGGCACGTTTGCCGAGCTGCGGAGCGCCGAAGGCGAACAGCGCGATCAGCTGAACCAGACGATCGAGCGTCTCTTCCTTCGCCACAGCGCTCGCCCGCCGACCGCCGACGGGCGGTAGCGACGCCCTAGCCTCAGCGGCTAACGGCTGCGCCACGCTGGCGCGGCCAGTCGCGGCCCCGGAAAGCACGATGAAAGCCTCCCTTCGCCAGCAGTTCGAGCGCCTCGCGCTGCGCCTCCATGAGCTCGATGCGACGCTCGCAGACGGCAGCGTGGCCGCGGACATGAAGCGGTTTCGCGACCTCACCCGGGAGCACGCCGAGGTCAGCGGCCTGGTCGAGCGCTTCCG
>JBDSAB010000652.1:0-5071 GCA_039922395.1 Caldimonas sp. | reverse complement strand
AGATCTCTTCTCTCTCTGCCAGATTCAACGCGGTTGCGCAGCGCCGACGCTCAGGAGGGCGAATGCCGCCTGTCCTCGACAGAATGTTGTGGATGGACGTGTGCGGTCGGTCAAACAGCTTGCCAATTGTCAAGCGACATCAGGAACTGACCCCCTGACGACATCCAGAGTTGACCCCCGGTTGCTGATCAATCGGTTTGAGTTGCGGTGTTCGCGCTGGCCTGGTTAACCAGGCCAGCGCGGCGCTTCGTTCGCAGGCGGTAGCTGTCGCCGCGGATCGTGATGACGTGGCTGTGGTGCAGCAGCCGATCGAGGATGGCCGTGGCCACGACGGCGTCGCCGAACACGCCGCCCCACTCGGCCACCGAGCGGTTGCTCGTCACCAGCATCGATCCGCGCTCGTAGCGCCGGCTCACGAGCTGGAAGAACAGGTGTGCTGCGTTAGCCTCGAACGGCAAGTAGCCGAGCTCGTCCACCACCAGCAGCTTGGGCTTGGTGAAGTGAATGAGCTTTTCCTCCAGACGTCCTTCGGCGTGTGCTCGGGCCAACTGCGTCACCAGGCTGGTCGCCGGCACGAACAGCGTCGAGTAGCCGCGCACGATGGCCTCTCGTCCGAGCGCCACCGCTAGGTGCGTCTTGCCCACCCCGGGCGGTCCGAGCAACAGCACGCTGTCGCCGTTGGCGACCCAGCGTGATGTCGCCAGCTCACGGATCTGCTTGGGGTCCACCGACGGTTGGGCGTCGTACTCGAAGCTCTCCAGCGTGCGAACGCATGGGAACTTGGCGATCGACATGCCCATCTGGATGCGCCGCTCATCCTTGCGCGCCACCTCGGCTGCGCACAGCATCGCCAACGCCTCGCGCAGGTTCAGCTCGGCCCTTCCGGCCTGGTCCAGCAGCGTGTCGAGCTGATCGCGGATGGCGGTGAGCTTCAAGCGCGTGAGCATCGGCTCGAGGTCGTTGAGCAGTTCGACCGGCTGCGTCTTCTTGGTGGCCGCCATCACCAGCCCCCTCCAAGCGCCGTCTCGTACTCGGCCAGCGGCCGCAGCAACTCGGCCGGCGCGGCCGGTGCTGGCGTCGCTGCGCTATTGGGCCGCGCCAGCCAGCTCACGCCGACCAAGTGCGCGCCGACGATGCCCGCAAGGTGGCCGCGTTCGATGATGCTGGTGCGCCGACCAGCGTTCTGCGCATGGCAAGCCACTTCCTGGCCGGCGTACACCACTCGCACCTGGCGCTCGGCCACGACGACGGTGACGGTCTCGCCGATGAGCTTCCACGGCACGCTGTAGCGGTTGGTGTCCAGCTCGATGCAGGCGTCGGTGTGAACGCGCCGGCTGAGCTCACGCACCTGCAGGAACGGCGCCTTGGCGGCCAGCGGCGCCAGCGCACTTCGTTCGTCGCGCTCGAAGCGGGCGATGGGAGGCTCGGCGGTGGTGCCGTGCACCCGAACATCCGCGACCTCGCGCATCCAGCGCGCCAGATGCGCCTGGAGCTCTTCCAAGGACGCGAAGCGGTGACCGGCGATAGCGTTGCGCTTGACGTAGCCCACTCCCCGTTCGTCCTTGCCCTTGGTCCTGGCACGGTACGGCGCGCACGCTCTTGGCGTCACACCCCAATAGCGGCAGAAGGCGTGGAAGCGGTCGTTGAAGGCGACCTCGCGGGTCTGCGCGTCGTGTTCGTTGACGAGCGCCCGAGCGTTGTCGACCAACACCTCGCGGGCGGTGCCGCCGAAGTGCCTGAACGCGCCTTCCAGGCCCTGCAGCCAGGCCGACTGGCGCTCGTGCAGGAACATGGCCACGTAGGTGCGGCGCGAGTAGCCCAGCGTGGCCACGAACAGGTGAACCTTGACCGGCTCGTCAGCGATCGGCACACGCACGGTGCCGAAGTCGATCTGCAACTGGTGGCCCGGCGGCGTCTCGAAGCGCACCGTGGCCGCCGTCTGGGCGAGCACCTCGCGGCGCAAGTGCGCCACGGCGCGCTCGACGGTGCGCAGGCTCACCGTGATGCCGTGCTCCCGCTGCAGCTCCTGGCGCACGACATCGCAGTTGCCGCGGTGCTGGCGGAACCGCTCGGCCAGCCACTGCTGGTGCGGCGTCAGCCTGCCCGGGCGCCGCGGCGACTGGTAGGGCTGCCAGCCGCCTTGGCGCAGATAGCTGCGCACGGTGTTGCGGCTGCAGCCCAGCTCGCGGCTGATGCGCTTGGCGCCCCAGCCCAGCGATGCCAGCTTGAGCATCGACTGAACGTCCTCAGGCGTTTGCATCGCCTGCCTCCCTTCGATCCACTCGGACCGGGGAGCTTGCTCGACCGTCTCTTGCACTTCGACCTCCTTCCACGAAGGGGGTCAATTCCTCGTGTCGTCAGGGGGGCAGTTTGTCGTGTCGCCTGACACTCAGAGGGGTCCAGGTAACGCGGCTTGCAATGAGGAGAACCGCCGGTGGACCAGCACTTTGCTCCTCGCGCGATTTGCCGGATGTGGGCGTTCTCCAAAGCTGAAGACTGGTCGTTGGCGGTGAAGTTGCGCAGTTGGATGCGGCGTTGTGACTCGCCTGCGCAACGCACAACTAGGGAAGGTCTGAACAAGCGCACGTTTCTTGCGTGAGCGGATGAAGTCGGCAACGGAGCCTTATCGATGAGCCAGATCAGTTTCTCGGACGCCGAGCAAGCGGGCAAGAGGAAGAAGACGAGGCGCGAGGTCTTCCTTGGCGAGATGGAACTGGTGGTGCCTTGGAAGGCGTTGCTCAGAGTCATCGAACCGCACTACCCTGCGCCAGGGCGGGGCCGGCGGCCCTATCCGCTGGAGTCGATGCTGCGAGTGCACTTGATGCAGAACTGGTTTGCGCTGAGCGACCCGGCGATGGAAGAGGCGCTGTACGAGATCAGCTCGCTGCGAGCGTTTGCGGTGCTCGATCTCGCGGCGATCCCCGACGAGACGACGATCCTGAACTTCCGCCACCTGCTCGAGGCCAACGAGTTGGCCGAGGACATCTTCAAGACGGTCAACGCGCATCTGGCGCGCAAGGGCCTGCTGCTCAAGAAGGGCAGCATCGTGGATGCCACCATCATCGCCGCGCCCAGTTCGATCAAGAACGCCGCGGGGGAGCGTGACCCCGAGATGCACCAGACAAAGAAGGGCAATCAGTGGCATTTCGGGATGAAGGCGCACATCGCGGTGGATGCCCATAGCGGGCTGGTGCACACCGTCACCACGACAGCGGCCAACGAGTCCGATGTCGAGCAGATCGCCGACCTGCTGCACGGCAAGGAAGAAGCGGTCTGGGCCGACTCGGGCTACCGGGGTGCGCAGGCGCGCGTGGACCGCGAGGATCTGCAGTGGCACATCGCTGCTCGCCCGAGCGACATCGCCAAACTGCCCGAAGGGCGCCGTAAGGAGGCGGTCCAGAAGCACGAGCACCGCAAGGCCAGCGTGCGCGCCAAGGTCGAGCACCCGTTCCGAGTCGTCAAGCGTCAGTTCGGGCTGGTGAAGGTTCGCTTCCGTGGGTTGGCCAAGAACACCGCGCACGTGGTCGAGCCTGTCAGATATTTTGTGTGCGAGGCATAGCATGACCACAAGGAGCATGTATGCCAAGCAGGACGAAGAAGGTTGCGACGACGATGGCGGCACTGCCGTCGATCCCCAAGGAGCTGATTGATCATTTCGTGACCGGGCCGATGACCGGCGATGCGGTCAACGCCGCCTCGGTGGCGTTCAAGAAGGCGCTGATCGAGCGCGCGCTCGGCGCCGAGCTCAGCCACCACCTGGGCTACCCGGCCGGCGGGGTCAGGCCCGACGACGCGCAGAACCACCGCAATGGCGCGAGCGCCAAGACCGTTCGGACCGACGATGGTCCACTGCGCATCGAGGTGCCGCGCGACCGCGAGGGCAGCTTCGAGCCGGTCTTGATCCCCAAGCACGAGCGGCACTTCACTGGTTTCGACGACAAGATCGTCGCCATGTACGCGCGCGGCATGACCATGCGCGAGGTGCAGGGCTTCCTGGCCGAGACGTACGGCGTGGCGGTCTCGCCGGAGTTCATCAGCTCGGTAACTGATGCCGTGATGGCCGAGGTCGGCGCCTGGCAGGCCAGGCCCCTCGAGCCGATGTACCCGGTGGTCTTCTTCGACGCGCTGCGGGTCAAGATCCGCGAGGACGCGGTGGTACGCAACAAGGCGATCTATCTCGCGCTCGGGGTCTTGCCCGACGGCACGCGCGACATCCTGGGCCTTTGGATCGAGGGCACCGAGGGGGCCAAGTTCTGGATGAAGGTCTTCAACGACCTCAAGACCCGCGGCGTAGCCGACATCCTGATCGCCGTCACCGACGGCTTGAAGGGCATGGCCGAAGCCCTCGGCGCGGTGTTCCCCGCCACGACGTTGCAGACCTGCATCGTGCACCTGATCAGGAACAGCCTCGACTACGCGAGCTGGAAGGACAGGAAGGGGCTCGCCGCGGCGATCAAGCCGGTCTACACCGCCCCGAGTGCCGAGGCGGCCGAGGCCGAGCTGGCGGCTTTCGAGCGCGGCCCGTGGGGTCTGAAGTTCCCGACCGTGGCCGCCGCCTGGCGCCGCGCCTGGGACAAGGTGATCCCGTTCTTCGCCTTCCCGCCGGCGGTGCGCAAGGTGGTCTACACCACCAACGCGATCGAGAGCATCAACGCGCGGCTCAGGAAGATCATCAAGACGCGCGGCCACTTCCCGAGCGACGACGCGGCCACCAAGCTGATCTGGCTGGCGCTGCGCAACATCACGGCCGATTGGGGCCGCGCGGCGCCGGACTGGAAGGCGGCAATGAATCAATTCGCGATCCTCTACGCGGATCGCTTCACGAAGACGGCCGCGTAATATGCGACCAACGACTTGCCCACCGCGTCGGTCGTTCGTCGCAAGCGACGCCCGCCGCCGTGGACAAGTCTCACAGCGCCTCACACACAGAATTTCTGACACTCCCGAGTGAGCATCTGCACAGGCGTCCTGTCGTGCTAGTTTGCGTGGCGCAGTTTCTGCGAGCTGCTTGCGGCGCGCTCAATGGGCCCAACTGCCGAGGGATCGCCCGTCCGCCACTATCTGCGCACTG
>JBDSAB010000651.1:0-4872 GCA_039922395.1 Caldimonas sp. | reverse complement strand
TCGATCTTCTCGAGGATGCGCAGACCGCCCTGCACGACAAGCCGCAGTTCCCAGCCCGCGCTGCCGGTAACCGATCGGGCGAGCGGAGCGCCGCGCAGCATCAATTGCCGCGTCCAAGTGACCATCTCGGCAATCAGTGCACGTGTTTCGAGGCCGCCCTGTGCGAGCCGCAGCTCCTTGGGATCGATGCGGTGCGCCATGCAGTCGGAGATCGGGATGTAAAGGCGGCCGCGGGCGATATCGACCCCGAGGTCCTGCCAGAAGTTCGTCAATTGCAGCGCCGTGCAGA
This sequence comes from Caldimonas sp., assembly GCA_039922395.1. Classification (GTDB taxonomy): domain Bacteria; phylum Pseudomonadota; class Gammaproteobacteria; order Burkholderiales; family Burkholderiaceae_C; genus Schlegelella_A. The sequence continues at coordinate 4,583 of JBDSAB010000651.1, read as the reverse complement.
TCGCGTCCGATTGCTGCAGCGCTTTTCCGCTGTGAACACCGTAGACGTGGAGCAACAGGCGGCCGACCGGGTTGGCCGATCGCCGGCAATAGTCGAGCAGTTCGGTACGGTCTCGATAGGCGTGCTTCACGACGTCCTGCTCGAACGCGCTCAACAGGTCGGTGAGCGCCGCGATCGGGAGGCTGTGCAGGATGATCGCCTTGCCGAGCGGAACGAAGACGTCGCCCCAGCGATCAGAAGGGGCGATGCCCGACGTGATCGCGGTGAGGTCGTCGCGATAGGCCGTCAGGTCGGCGAGCCGCTCCTCGGCCGTGGCGTCGCCTTCGTCGGCGATGTCGTCGGCGGTCCTGGCGAATCGATAGATCGCGGCGACCGCCGGGCGAATCCGTCGCGGACACAGCCACGACGCGACCGGAAAGTTCTCGTAGTGATCGATTCCCACAGCGGAATTGTCCATGGTGGCGGCGAAGTCGCGCTTGGGACCGGGTTGCGCGATCGACCGCGAGCGGAACCGTCGCGGCGGGAACACAGGTCCGCGGACAACTCAGGCAGTGCCGGGGCATCCGCCGTCGTCTAAAATGTCAGGTTTACCGGATCGCCAGTCACGGAGCATGGGCCCGTTGTCTGCGCCCCCGGCGCGGGTGGCGAAATTGGTAGACGCACCAGGTTTAGGTCCTGACGCCAGCAATGGCGTGGGGGTTCGAGTCCCCCCCCGCGCACCAGCCCATCATCAAAGAGCACGAGAACATCATGGCCGTTCAAGTTGAAACCCTCGACAAACTCGAGCGTCGCATCACGCTGACGCTGCCCGCCACGGCGATCACGTCGGAAGTCGAGTCGCGCCTTCGGCGCTTGTCGAGGACCGTCAAGGCCGACGGCTTCCGGCCCGGCAAGGTCCCGATGAGCGTGGTCGCGCGCCGCTACGGCTACTCGGTGCACAACGAGGTGATGAACGACAAGGTCGGCCAAGTCTTCAGCGAAGCCGTGAACGAGGCCAAGCTGCGGGTCGCCGGTACGCCGCGCATCACCGAGAAGGAAGGTGCGCCCGAAGGTCAGGTCGCCTTCGATGCGACCTTCGAGGTCTATCCCGAAGTGAAGCTGGGCGATCTCGGCACCGCCGAGGTCGAGCGGGTATCCACCTCGGTGACGGATGCGGCGATCGACAAGACGCTCGACATCCTGCGCAAGCAGCGTCGGACTTTCGCGCAACGACCCGCCAGCGAGCCGGCGCGGGTGGGCGATCGCGTGACGATCGACTTCGAAGGCAAGGTCGACGGCGTTCCGTTCGACGGCGGCAAGGCCGAGGGCTTCCAGTTCATCATCGGCGAAGGGCAGATGCTCGAGCAGTTCGATGCCGCCGTTCGCGGGATGAAGACCGGGGACTCGAAGACCTTTCCGCTCAAGTTCCCGGACGATTACCAGGGCAAGGACGTGGCCGGCAAGGAAGCCGACTTCATGGTCACGCTGAAGAAGATCGAGGACCAGCACCTGCCCGAGGTCAACGACGCCTTCGCGAAGTCGATGGGGGTTGCAGATGGCAGCGTCGACGCCCTTCGGGCCGACATCCGCCGCAACCTCGAGCGCGAAGTGAAGTTCCGTGTGCTGGCGCGCAACAAGGCCAGCGTGATGGACGCGCTGGTCAAGGCTTCTGAACTCGAGGTGCCGAAGTCACTGGTGGCGGGCGAGGTCGAGCGGATGATCGAATCGACGCGGGCCGACCTCAAGAAGCGTGGCGTCAAGGATGCCGAAACCGCGCCGATCCCGCCTGACATGTTCACGGCGCAGGCCGAACGGCGGGTGCGCCTCGGCCTGGTCGTCGGCGAGCTGGTGCGCAGCAACAACCTGCAGGCACGTCCCGATCAGCTTCAGGCGCATATCGAAGAGATGGCGCAGAGCTACGAAAAGCCGTCGGAGGTCGTTCGTTGGTACCTCGGAGACCGGCAGCGCATGGCCGAGGTCGAGGCAATCGTGGTCGAAAACAACGTCGCCGCTTTCGTGCTCGACAAGGCCAAGGTCACCGACAAGGAACTGGCTTTCGACGAGCTGATGGCGGCGTGACGCAGCACTGGCGGCGAACTGCGTCCTGTCTTTGGGTGGGGTCTTGACGTCACCTAAACTGTCCCCACGTCGTACCGACGGACAACTGAGGATTTGCATGAGCGCTCTGGAGACCAAAGGTTTGGGCATGGTGCCGATCGTCATCGAGACATCGGGTCGCGGCGAGCGTGCGTACGACATCTACAGCCGGCTTTTGCGCGAGCGGCTGATCTTCTTGATCGGCCCCGTCGACGACCACACCGCCAACTTGGTTGTTGCGCAGATGCTGTTTTTGGAGAGCGAGAACCCGGACAAGGACATCTCGCTTTACATCAATTCGCCGGGCGGCTCGGTCAGTGCCGGAATGTCGATCTTCGACACGATGCAGTTCATCAAGCCGGACGTCTCGACGCTGTGCATGGGCATCGCCGCGAGCATGGGCTCGTTCCTGCTGATGGCTGGCGCGAAGGGCAAGCGCTTCGCGTTGCCCAACTCCCGGGTGATGATCCATCAACCCTCAGGCGGAGCGCAGGGACAGGCGACCGACATCGAGATCCACGCGCGCGAGATTTTGAAGACCCGCGAGCAGCTGAACCGCATCTATGCAGAGCGCACCGGGCAGTCGATCGAAAAGATCCGGGCCGACATGGAACGTGACTTTTTCATGGATCCTGAGGAGTCGAAAGCCTACGGCCTGATCGACAAGGTCCTCAGCAAGCGCGAGGCGCTGACGAACGACTGATCTGGCGGGCGCCGAGTGCGGCGCCACAGCAACAACGAGGGGAACGGGGCCTTTCTCACTGCAAAGGCCCCGTTTTCTTTTGAACTATCATCGAACCAGCCCTTTTCCGACCCCGACACAGCTCCGTTTATGGCCGACAAGAAAGGCTCTTCCAGCGAGAAGGTTCTGTACTGCTCGTTTTGCGGCAAGAGCCAGCACGAGGTCAAGAAACTCATTGCCGGCCCGTCCGTTTTCATCTGCGACGAGTGCATCGAGCTCTGCAACGACATCATTCGCGATGAGGTGCCGGCCGAAGCCGGCGATGCGAAGGCCGCAAAGTCCGACCTGCCAATCCCGAGCGAGATCAAGGCGAGTCTCGACCAGTACGTGATCGGCCAGGAGGTCGCGAAGCGGACCTTGTCGGTCGCGGTCTACAACCACTACAAGCGGCTCAAGCACATGAGCCGCACCAAGGACGAGATCGAGCTCTCGAAGAGCAACATATTGCTGATCGGCCCGACCGGGTCCGGCAAGACGCTGCTCGCGCAGACGCTTGCGCGGCTCCTCAACGTGCCGTTCGTGATCGCCGATGCGACCACGCTCACCGAAGCCGGCTACGTGGGCGAGGACGTCGAGAACATCATCCAGAAGCTGCTGCAGAACTGCGGTTACGACGTCGAGAAGGCCCAGCGCGGCATCGTCTACATCGACGAGATCGACAAGATCTCGCGCAAGGCCGATAACCCGTCCATCACGCGCGACGTGTCGGGCGAAGGCGTGCAGCAGGCGCTGCTGAAACTCGTCGAAGGCACGATGGCAAGTGTTCCGCCGCAGGGCGGCCGCAAGCATCCGAACCAGGACTTCCTGCAGATCGACACGACCAACATCCTGTTCATCTGCGGTGGCGCCTTCGACGGCCTCGAGAAGGTCATCCAGAATCGCTCGGAGCGATCGGGGATCGGCTTTTCGGCGTCGGTGCATTCCAAGAGCGAAAAGCGCGTCTCCGAGGTTTTCCGCGACGTCCAGCCCGAGGACCTGATCAAGTTCGGCCTGATTCCCGAACTGGTCGGCCGCCTGCCGGTGGTGGCGACATTGGGCGAGCTCACGGACGATGCCCTCGTCCGGATCCTGGTCGAGCCGAAGAACGCACTTGTCAAGCAATACCAGAAGCTTTTCGCGATGGACGGCGTCGAACTCGAGATCCGTCCCTCGGCACTGTCGGCGATCGCGCGCAAGGCGCTCGCCCGCAAGATCGGAGCGCGTGGCCTGCGCTCCATCATGGAGCAGTCGCTCATCGACACCATGTTCGAACTGCCGACGCTGGATGGCGTCGCGAAGGTCGTGCTCGACGAGCACACGATCGAAGACGAAGCCAAGCCGCTATTGGTCTACCGCGAACAGGCGAAGTTCAGCGCCTGAACATCGTGCCGCTGCCGCAACGGTGGGTCTGCCTCGAACGGCGGTGCCGACGGCGTCTCCTTGCAATCGAGCGCTCGAGCCTTACATCGGCTTGAGAAAGAGAGGTTTCAACCATGTCTGGACATCCCGTTCTTCCCGCCGAGCAGATCACGTTGCCGCTCCTGCCGTTGCGCGATGTGGTCGTGTTTCCCCACATGGTGATTCCGCTGTTCGTCGGTCGGCCGAAGTCGATCAAGGCCCTCGAGGTGGCGATGGAAGCGGGTCGCCAGATCATGCTGGTCGCGCAGAAGGCGGCCGGCAAGGACGAGCCGAAGCCCGACGACATGTTCGAGGTCGGCTGCGTCTCGAGCATCCTGCAGATGCTCAAGCTGCCGGACGGCACGGTCAAGGTGCTGGTCGAAGGCAT
>JBDSAB010000650.1:0-38303 GCA_039922395.1 Caldimonas sp. | reverse complement strand
GGACCGTCTCAGCGCAAGCCTCGTCGGCGCCGCGCTTCCACCAACCCCCTGGCCGTCGAGCCCGAGGAGAACACGATGAACCCAGGAAAACTCGTCGGCATCGTCCTCATCGCCGCAGGGGTCCTCGCGCTCCTGTACGGGGGCTTCAGCTTCACCAAGGAAACCCACGACCTCAAACTCGGACCGATCGAGTTGTCGGTGAAGGAGAAGCAGTCGGTCAACGTGCCGGTCTGGGCCGGTGTCGGCGCCATCGTCATCGGCGCGGCGCTCCTGGTCCTGGGCGGAAAGAAGAGCTGACGCTGCTGCCTGTCGACGGCGCTCGGTGGCGTCGATCGAGACCGTGCATGCGGCCGCACTCGCAAGCTCCGTCGGGCAGACCGGCTCATCGCGCCGAAGTGGCGAGCCGATGAACGTCCGCCCGGCTCGACCCGACGATGCGCGGCGCATCGCAGAGATCCACGTTCGCACCTGGCAGGCGGCCTACCCCGGCATCGTGCCGGCCGAGTACCTGGCGTCGCTCTCGATCGACCGCCATGAGGCGATGTGGAGCCAGAGCATCGCCGAGGGCAGGCCCGAGCTGCTTGTTGCGCACGAGGGTGATTCGATCCTCGGTTGGGTCGCCTTCGGAGAGTCGAGAGACAACGATGCCGGGCCCGACACCGCGGAGATCTGGGCGGTCTATGTCGACTCGTCGCAATGGTCCGCGGGGATCGGTCGCGCGCTCTGGGCGCGAACGCTGGTGCGGTTGCAGGAACGCGGGTTCGCGTCGGTCGGGCTCTGGGCCTTTCCGGCGAACGAACGCGCGGGGCGGTTCTACCGCGCTCTAGGATTCGAGGTCGACGCCGACTCCGCCAAGCAATTCGTGCTCGGCGGCGCTTCGCTCGATGAAGTCCGCCATGTCCGCCGCATCGAAACGCCACCCCGCGTGACCCCTTCGTCCAACTGACTGATGAGCACGACCGGCCGGCGCGTCCCATGAAGAAATCGATTCCTCCGGCCAGCCCCGCGGCGTACGTTGCGTCACTGAACGGTTGGCAGCGTCGCTACGTCGAAGCGTTGCGCGCCGCGGTCACCGCGGCGGCACCCACGCTCGAGGAAGTCATCAAGTGGGGACACCTGGTCTACATCTCGAACGGTCCGGTCCTGCTCATTCGTGCCGAGGAACAGCGGGTCCTCTTCGGGTTCTGGCGCGGCCAGCGTCTGCAGGGCATCGAGCCTCGACTCCAATCCGGCGGCAAGTACGAAATGGCAACGCTGGCACTGACTCCGGAAACGCCTCTGACGCGGTCGATCGTCGTGCGCCTCGCGACCGAAGCCACCGCGCTCAACACCGCGCTCGGCAACCCGACGAAAGCGCCATGAGGCTCATGGTGAACCTGACGGCCGTGGGGAACTACGTCGCCGACTGAGCTCGGCAGCCGTGGACGGCCTGCCGCCGACCGCGCAAGATTCTCCAAACCGTTTGGCACCAAGCCGCCGTGCAGCGCGAGGCGCCTCGAGCCGTCCCCGGGAACTCGGCCCGCAGGTCGAACGTCAGCCTGCAGGCGTCGACGGTTCGACCTGTACGTCGCAGTCGCATCCGCTGCCGGCGGCGATGTTGCGTCGTGCGACGCGTCGCAGCAGCGGGGCGGCCCACCGCATCCGCCGAGGAAGATGCGCGGCCGGCTGCGCCACGAGCCCGCATCGATAGCGCACTTCGTCGTCACGCCAGAGCAAGGCGCTGCAGGAACCGGTGGTCCGGCCGCTGGCCACGATGCCGAGCGGACACGGCTCGCTGGCGCAGCACACGCCGCAGCCGTTGCATGCCGCACCAGGCTCGGGCTTGACAGGGGCCTCAACGTGAAGCCGGATCACCTCGTACATAGGACGATCGTGCGCTGCCTGCGCTTGGCAGAGTCGCCGAATAAGAAGCGCTTTCCGCGCGCAACCGCCTGCACCGACTGACCGTTCGTCCGAGCCGACGCCGCCCGGCCTGGCCGGCGACCCGCGGCTGGCATATGCTGCGCCGCGCGAGCCGGGATGCCGTTGCCGGCCGGCCGCTTGTTCGACAGACCACTTGCACGCCCGCGTGCCGAAACCGCCATGACCGTCGAATCGCTTGCCGCCCTTCGCCAGCTCTACGCCGCTCCGCAGGAACGCGCGGTCCGCAAGCAGATCGCATCGCTCGACATCCACTGTCGACGGTTCATCGAGCTGTCGCCGTTCCTGATCCTGGCGACCTGCGGGCGCGACTACGACACCGACGCATCGCCGCGCGGCGGTGAGCCCGGCTTCGTCAAGGTGAACGGCGCCGGCGAGCTGCTGATCCCCGACTCGCCCGGCAACAACCGGCTCGACTCGTTCGAGAACATCGTGGTCACCGCGAAGGTCGGGCTGCTGTTCCTGATCCCCGGCTTCGACGAGACCTTGCGCGTGAACGGAGCGGCCGTGCTGTCGCACGATCCGCTCGACATCGCGGCCTGCACGACCGAACGCCGCGCGCCCAAGCTGGTGGTCCGCGTGGCAGTCGAGGCGGCCTACCTGCACTGCGCCAAGGCATTCATGCGGTCCAAGTTGTGGGAGCCCGCTTCGCGGGTCGACCGCTCGACGCTGCCCACCAGCGGCAAGATGATCAGCGACCAGACCGGCATCGAGGTGGCTCCGGAGACGCGCGAAGAGATGGAGAAGCGCTATGCGCCGGACCTCTGAACATGGTCCGCGCCTCCAGCCTCTCGCCGACCGCCGGGGTCTACGCGATGGGCCGGATCGCCGCCATCGAACTCAGCTTGCTCACCGTCACGTGCGAGCGCCGGCTCGGCTTCGAAGCGCTGGGAAAGAGAAACGCTGAATGCCCAAGATCGACCTCGCCGCCGTGCCCGAGCGCAAGGGCGCGGGCTACCCGAAGCCGTTCGATGCGCCCTGCGCAAGCCGCACGCGCCGTCGCCTCGGCGATGCGGGCGGGCTGCAGGATTTCGGCGTCAACCTGATGACCTTGCCGCCCGGCGGCTGGTCGAGCCAGCGCCATTGGCACAGCGACGAGGACGAGTTCGTCTACGTGCTGGAAGGCGAGCTCATGCTGGTCGAGGGCGACGGCGAGACACCGCTGCAGGCCGGAGAGTGCGCCGCGTTTCCGAGAGGCAGCGGCAACGGCCACCACCTGCAGAATCGGTCTTCCGCGATGGCCATCTATTTGGAAGTCGGCTCGCGCCAGCCGGACGACCTCACCACCTGTTCGGACATCGACATGAAGAGCTCGAACGCCGATGGCCGGTTCGTGCACAAGGATGGCACGCCGTACCCGTAGCCCGTCGGCATTCGCCGCAAAATGCCGCAGCGCACGAACCGTGCGTCCCCACCGGAGGTTGCGATGCGCCTCGATGGTCAGTGCCACTGCGGTCAGATCGCTTTTCTCGGCCGAGATCGATCCTGATGTCGTGATTCGCATGGACCGCACCTGCATCAAGTGAAAGTTCCGAGCCCCACGGCACCCAAGCCCACCATGACCTTGCGCCCAACAGCTGTCGCCACCGTCCTCGCCACGTTCACGCTGGTCGGCTCGCCCGCCTTCGCGCAGGCGAAAGCAGGCCCATTCGACGGCGCCTGGAACGTCACGATGACCTGCCCGCCGCACAACGAGGCCGATGACGACGCGAAGGGCTACACCCATCGGTTCGTCGCCGAGGTGCAGAAGAGCCGCATGCGCGGCACGCACGGCAAGGAAGGCGAGCCCGGCTGGCATTTCCTGCACGGCAAGATCAACGACGACGGCAGCGCGACCCTGCGCCTCGACGGCATCGTCAACAATCCGCGGTTCGCGATCAATGATGCGCAACGCGGCAAGGAGTACTCGTACCGCATCAAGGCGCAGTTCGAGCCTGGCAGCGGCGCCGGCCAGCGCCTGACCGGCCGGGCGTGCGAGTTCCGGTTCACGCGGTAGCCGGACCGCGCGGCGGCACAATCCGGTCGATGACCTCACCCGACCTCGAGAGCTTCATCGCCGAAGCCGCCGCTCGAAGCCGGCTGCAGGCCGAGCCGGCCGACTGCGTGCTCGCGCTGGCCCCGTTGATGCTCGCGCTGATCGACCGGGCCGGCACGTTCCTGGAGCCGCAGCACTACCGAAGCGACGCCGCGAGCTACACGCGCAACCTCGTCTATGCGGCACCGGATGCCAGCCTCTCGCTCTACGCGATCGTCTGGATGCCGGGCCAGTGGACGCCGGTGCACGATCACGGCAGCTGGGGTGTGGTCGGCGTCGTCGAAGGCGTGCTCGAAGAGCGCAGCTATGTCCGGCTGTCGCCGGACCGCGGCGCCGACGAAGGGATCGACCTCGCACGCGGCGGCCTGGTGCTGCTGCGCCAGGGCGCGGTGACGAGCTTCGTGCCGAACCCGGACCATATCCACGTCACCGGCGTGCCGGCCGAGCGCCCGCGGGCGGTCAGCCTGCATCTCTACGGTCGGACGATGAGCGACTTCAACATCTACGACCTCGACACGCGCAGCCGTCGACGAATCAGTGTTGCGCACAACGAAAGCTGAAGGGAAAAGGAGGCATCACGATGAGCAATCCATATTTCGTCCTGCGGCCGGATCAGCACGAGCCGGCACTGAACGTCGTCGGCACGCAGGTGACGGTGCTCGCGTCGAACGCGGCCACGCGGAGCTACGGCATCACCTTGCAGCAGGGCGACGAGGGCACCGGCCCGCCGCCGCACAGCCATGACTGGGACGAAGCCTTCTACGTCCTCAAGGGCGAGATCCACTTCCTCTGCGACGGCAAGCGCTACGCCTGCCAGGCCGGCACCCTGGTCCATGTACCGAAGGGCACGGCGCACGGCTTCAGCTATGGGCGCGGCGGTGGACAGATGCTCGAGATCACCGGCGCCGGCGCCCTCGCCGCCCAGATGTTCACGGCCGTCGACAGCGAGATCCCGGTCGGGCCGCCCGACATCCCGAAGCTGATCGATGTGCTGAAGCGCAACGGCGTGACCGTCGAGGCGTGAGAACGCGGCCTGGAGTGCAGGCAACGCCTCACGTGCCGCGGCTCATGCCATGAAGGAATGGCTGTACGGCGTACCGAGCGCAGCCATCGCGCTGGCGCTGCTCGCACTGCTGGCCGTCTGCCTCAACGTCGGGCACCGCATCGGCCATGCGCACGCGCATGAAAGCACGCCCGCGACGCGCGAGCACATCAACGGCATCCAGGCGGCCATCCTCGGTTTGCTGGCACTGCTTCTCGCGTTCACGTTCTCGCTGGCCCTGCAGCGCTTCGACAGCCGGAGCGAAGCCGTGGTCGACGAGGCCAACGCGATCGGCACCGCCTTCCTGCGGACCGATCTGCTGCCCCCGCCGTTGCGCGACGAGGCCCGCGCCGCGATCGACAGGTACCTCGACGCGCGGGTCGACGAATCGGCGCTGCCGTTGCACGATCAAGCGACGCGTGCGAAGGTCAACGGCGTCGCCATCGCCGGGCACGGCGGCCTCTGGCAGATCGCCCTCCGCGCCGCCCTTCCGGAAAACACCTCGCGGGCGCCGACCTTGATGTTCGTCGAGTCCGTCAACCGGCTGATCGATGGCTACGGCAAGCGGACCTCCGGCTTGAATCAGCACGTTCCCGAGCTCGTTCTCGGGCTGTTGCTCGTCACGTTCCTGCTGGCCGGCGGAATCATGGGGTTCGCGGCCGGCGCGGCGAGCCACCGCCCGTCTCCGGTGACGTACATCCTGATCGGCCTGATGGTCGTGCTGGTGTTCATCGTCCTCGATCTCGATCGCCCGCGGCGCGGCATCATCAATGTCGACCACAGCAGCTTGCTGGACCTGCAGACCCGCGTGAAGGCGCAGCTGAAGAGCGGTCGCCAGCCCCCGCCGGAAGCGGGCGGCAAGTGAGGGGCCAAAGTCGACGCTGAATGCGCGGCTGACGCAAGGTCCGCGCGCACGTCGGCAGATCGGCGTCTTATGCTTCACGCGATTCGCGAACTCGGCGACGGAGGCGACTTGGAATCACACGACCGGATCATCGAGATGCTCGAGCGCATCGAGCAGAACCAGGCGAAGGCGCTGAAGGCGCAAGAGGAGCACCTTGCGCTTGCCCGTGCGCAACTCGAGCGCTCGAACAAGAGCATCTCCGAGAGCATCGACCTGCAGCGCCTGTCGGTGGCGCGCCAGGGTCAGGTGCGCAACATCGCGCTGCCGCTGATCCTGGTTCTGATGGGGCTGCTGGTTTACCTGCTGCTGAAGTGGCGCGTCTTCTGAAGGCGCGGATTCGAGTGAAGAGCATGACCGATCTGATGATCCGACCGATCGCTGCCGGCGACCACGCCGCGTGGCGTCCGCTCTGGGACGGCTACAACGCGTTCTATGGCCGGGAGGGCGCGACCGCGTTGCCCGAGCACATCACCCAGACCACCTGGCAGCGCTTCCTCGACCCGAGCGAACCCATGTTCGCCCTCGTCGCCGAAACCGATGGCCGTGTCGTCGGCCTGGCCCACGCCCTGTTCCATCGCAGCATGACCAAGATCGAGCCGGTCTGCTACCTGAGCGACCTGTTCACGACGCCGGCCGTTCGGGGCCGCGGCATCGGGCGTGCGCTGATCGAAGGCGTGTACGCGCAGGCCCGGGCCGCCGGCTCGCCGCGTGTCTACTGGCAAACCCACCAGACCAATGCGGCCGGCCGCCTGCTGTACGACCAGGTGGCCAAGCACCTGGGCTTCATCGTCTACTCGCACGAACTCTGAGTTCGCCAGCGGAGACGTTCCAGCGCGGCCTCAAAGGCGGCGTCGCCGGGGACGCCGACCCGTGCGTCTGTCAATGACGCTGAGCCGCCTTCTCGTCGATCGGCGTTTCGGTGTGCATCACGCAGCGCCATTCATCGCTGCCCGAGCGCACCCAGGTGGAGGTGTCGGCCATCTCCTGGACCTTGCCCTTCGACTCGCCGCGGTTGGCCATTTCCTGCTTGACCCGGTAAGTCAGGATCGCGGTCGCGTCGTTCGGGAACACGACCTCGACGTCGCTGAGCTCGTACGACGTCAACACCATGCTGCCCTGATCGGCCATCTTGCGATAGCCCGCATGATCGAACTTCATCGCGCCGTGCGAGCTCACCATCAGGGCCGGCTCGCTGAGCAGCGACACCGCGGTGTCGGAATCCTGGTCGACCATCGACTGCCAGAACTTGTTCTCCAGATCGATCAGTGTCTCGTTCGATGTGCGCATGGGATGCTCCTTGTTCGGAAACAACCATCTTGCAACGCACGCGGTGTTCATCGATCAGACGCGAGAGGATCAGCCGGTAGGGATCGTCCGACGCTTCTCGTGGGACGCCCCGCTTGACGCGCCGGCAGTCGTACAGTCGCCCGTGCGGCAGTTGCCGCGCACTCAGGAGGACGCATCGTGCCGATCGCTCGAGCCTTCGCGGTAACCGGCCATCCTGCTGACCCGCCTGTCTGACGGGAAGCTCCGAACATGGAAGCCTCGCTCGCCAACAGCCAGATCATTGCCCGGGTCTGCCTCTTTGCCTTCTCCGCGATCGCGATCTTCGGCGGCTCGCTGCAGATGGTTCTGGGCCAACCCGACACCTCGCAGCGACTCGACAACGTCCATCGCTTCATGGCCGGCATCTACCTGTCGATGGGCGTCATCTGCGCCTGGGCGGCGGTCACGATCCGCGAACAGGGCACGCTGGTCTACCTCATCGCCGGCGGCGTCTTCGTCGCCGGCTGCGGACGGCTGCTGTCGATGAGCAAGGTCGGCCTGCCCGAGCCGAAGGCCGTGTGGCTCGGTTATCTCGCGCCCGAGCTGCTGCTGCCGTGGGTGCTGGCGATCGCGCACGCGTCTCGCTGATTGCGGGTCTCGCCGCGAGCCGTGACGCCGGCGCTCCTATTCGTTTCAAGTGCGTTGGTCGACGCACTGTTCGCACGCGTCCGCTCGGGTGTCGCGGCCATGACAGCCGAGCGACCGAGTCCCGACTAGATTGCAAGCTCCCTGCACAACGGGAGCGCAGCATGGATCCCTCGACTGGCGCCTTGGCCCGCCTCCGCGCCATCAACGACCAGGCGCCGTTCAATCGCTGGTGCGGCATCGAGGTGGTGTCGGCGGAGCCCGGCAGCGCCGTCATCGCGATGCCGTGGCGATCCGAAGCCGGCCAGTACGCGGGCTTCCTGCACGCCGGCCTGATCGGCGCATTGATCGACACCGCCTGCGGCTTCGCCGCCGTGACGCTGGTCGGACGCGTGCTGGCGTCGCACTACGCCGTCAACTGTCTGCGCCCTGCGGTCGGCCATCGCTTCATTGCGAGAGCCCGCGTGATCAAGCCCGGCAAGTCGCAGGTGTTCACGGCCTGCGAGCTGCACGCCGAAACCGACAGCGGCGAGAAGCTGGTCGCGACCGGTGAAACGCTGTTGCTCGTGGTCGCCGACGGCGCCGCCGTGTAGACACGCGGCTGCTTTGCGCCGGGTTTCCGTGAGGCGCCTCGCAATCTGCGAGCGGCTTGCTATTCTCGAATCGGCAAGGACGCGATCGGCGTCCGCTCGGATCGAAACCTGGATCGCACGATGACCCAACGGAGCACCTACACCGGCAGCTGCCACTGCGGCCGCGTCGCCTTCGAGCTCGATGCACAGCTCGACCATGTCGTCGCGTGCAGCTGCTCACTGTGCCGCAAGGTCGGCGCGCTCTGGCACGGCGCGACCGACGCCAACCTTCGCATCATCGCCGGCGAAGACGAGCTGACGCTGTACCAGTTCAACACGATGACGGCGCGGCACTACGCGTGCCGGCATTGCGGCGTGCATCCGTTCTCGCGTCCCCGGCTCGATCCGAGCCGATGGGTCGTCAACGTTCGCTGCATCGACGGTGTCGATGTGGCCTCGCTCCCGCTGATGCACTTCGACGGTGCCAACTGGGACGCGGCCGCCGAATCGCTGCGGGCGAAGCGCAAGCCGCCGGGCGCAAGCTGATCCTGCGCCGTACTGCTCCGTCGACGAGTTAGCCCGCCGTCCTCTCGCGGCAGGTCGGAGCACCGGACACGCAGGGTTCGCCGGGTCAGGCATCGCATTTGCCGCGACCGGCCATCCATCCGTCGAGGGGAGAGAGCATGCCGGCCGATTCCATCGCCATTGCGCGCGCCAGCTACGAGGCCTATGTCGCGAAGGACCGCGCTGCCATCGAGGCCCTGATCGCGCCCGGCTTTCGCTTCACGAGCCCGCTCGACAACCGCATCGACCGCGCGACCTATTTCGAGCGCTGCTGGCCGAACAGCCGCAACCTCGAAGGGTTCGAATTCATCCACCTGCTCGAAGCGAGCGGTCGCGTGTTCGCCACCTACGTCGGCCGCAACCGCGACGGCCACCGCTTCCGGAACACCGAGATCCTGACCATCGTCAGCGGGCAGATCACCGACGTCGAGGTGTACTTCGGCTGGTCGATTCCGCACCAGGCGGCCGAGGGGCGCTACGTCGATGCCGCGCCGAACTGAAGGCGAAAACGCAAGAGACATACCCATGGCGTGAATCCTGGTCCGTTGCGGCATGGCTGGCTGCCGCGTCGCGGACACCGACCTGTCGAGGCGGGCGCTTCGGACCCGAAACGCGAGCGCTATCCTGTCGCCTCGCGACCGACTCATGAACCCCCGACGGACGAGACCGGAATGATCGAAGGAATCTGCCTGTGCGGCGCCGTTCGATGGCAGTTCGAAGGCCAGCCGGACGGCGCGACCGCGTGCAACTGCACGGCCTGCCGCCGTTACGGCGTGCTGTGGGCCTACGACTACGAAGGGGAAGGCATCACCGTCGCCGGCCCGACGAAGGCGTATGTGCGCGGCAAGGCGCTCGAGTTCCACTTCTGTCCGGGCTGCGGCTGCGTGGTGTTCTGGCGGTCGCAGCAGAAGAATGCCGAGGGCCGCTTGCGGATCGCGGTGAACCTGCGGCTCGCCGAGCCCGATGCGGTCGCGCAGATTCCGATCGACCACTTCGACGGCCTCGTCACGTTCGACGACCTGCCGCGCGACGGCCGCTGCGTGGCGGACTACTGGTTCTAGCGCTCGCCGAACCTGTCCCGACGCCTGCAACCATGCACATCGCGATCCTCACGTTCGACGGCTTCAACGAGCTCGACTCGTTGATTGCGCTCGGCATCCTCAACCGCATCAAGAAGCCGGACTGGCGCGTGTCGCTGTGCAGCCCGCAGCAGACGATGACCTCGATGAACGGCGTCGTCGTGCACGCGCAGTCGCCGTTGTCGTCGGCCGCGTCGGCCGACGCGGTGATCGTCGGCAGTGGCATCAAGACGCGCGCGATCGTCGCCGACCCGCAGATCATGTCGGCGCTGCGGCTCGATCCCGAGCGCCAGCTCGTCGGCGCGCAGTGCTCCGGCACCTTGATCCTCGCCAAACTCGGCCTGCTCGGCAAGGTGCCGGCCTGTACCGACCTGACCACCAAGCCGTGGGTGCAGGAGGCCGGCATCGAGGTGCTGAACCAGCCGTTCTTCGCGGCGGGCAATGTCGCGACCGCGGGCGGTTGCCTGTCGGCGCCCTATCTTGCCGCGTGGGTCATCGCGCGGCTCGAAGGCGAAGACGCGGCGCGCGCGGCGCTGCATTACGTCGCCCCGGTCGGCGAGAAGGATGCTTACGTCGATCGCGCGATGAAGAACATCACGCCGTATCTTCACGGCGCCGAACAGCCGCCCGCGCGCGAGGCGCGGTGACTGAGGCACGTGCCGAAGCGCACGGCAACAACCGAACAACCTGAACCGGAGACGACCATGGCGCAAACGCTGACCCCTGTGACGACGGCGACGCTGCAGGCGTTCGCCGAAGCGTGGAACCGCCATGACGTCGATGCGCTGATGTCGTTCATGACCGACGACTGCGTGTTCGAAGCCTCAGCCGGGCCCGAGGTGTGCGGCCAGCGGCACGTCGGGCGCGACGCGGTGCGCGCGGCCTACGCGGAAGTCTGGGCGACGTTTTCCGACGCGCATTGGGGTGGCGCGCACCACATCGTGCAGGGCGATCGAGGCATCTCCGAATGGACCTTCACCGGCACCCGGGCCGACGGTTCGCGCATCGAAGTCGACGGCTGCGACGTGTTCACCTTTCGAGGCGACAAGATCCACGTGAAGGATTCCTACCGCAAGAACCGCCCGCCTATCCCCGCTTCGGCTGCGCCGGCGACATCGCGATGATCGTCCGCAAAGGGCAGGCGAGGACGAAGGCGCGTGACGAGCCCGGCTTCGGTGCGATGGAGACCGCGAGCTTCTCCGACAGCGCCGGCATCACCCAGTACGGTGCCTACCTGCAGACGCTGCAGCCCGGCGCCCGCTCCTCGACGCGCCACTGGCACGAACAGGAGGACGAGTTCATCTACGTGGTCTCGGGCCGCGTCACGGTCGTCGAGAACGACGGCCCGCACATCCTCGAGCCGGGCGATGCGGCCTGCTGGCCGGCCGGCGTACCGAACGCCCATCATGTGCTGAACGAGTCCAGCGAACCCTGCTCGTACCTGATCGTCGGCACGCGGGTCTCGCACGACATCTGCCACTACCCCGACGTCGGCAAGACGCTGTACAACGAAGGCGAGGCCTGGCGCATCGAAGACGCGACGGGCCAGGTGCTCAAATCGGGCCGGATCGAGCCGGAGTGGTGACCCGCCGCAGACGGCTCACCGCCTGTGCCGAGCAAACGCCGCATCGCAGGACCTCCGCGTCCCGAACTTGTGATTGAGGAGCCCCGATGACCGCCACTGCGCCGATCACCGACGCGAACCCGACCGTCGCCGAGATGGAGGCGCGCGTCGCGCGCTTCCGGTCGCTGCGGCCGACCGACGACTACGTCGACTCGGCCATCCCCGGCTGCGAACGACTCACCTACCGCGTGCTCGGCGTGCCGCCCGGTGCACCGCTCGCCGCCGAGGACTTTCACCTCAGCTTCGTCCGTTGCGAGGCCGGCAAGGCGGCGCCGCTGCACAACCACCTGACGCAGGAAGTCTTCATCGCGCTGACCGGCCGCTGGGAAGTGTTCTGGGGTCCCGAGGGCGAACGGCGGATCGTGCTCGAAGCCTGGGACACGATCTCGATTCCGCCCGGCGTCTCGCGCGGGTTCAGGAACATCGCGGCCGAAGCCAGCTATTTGATCGGCATGGCCAGCGGGCACGACCCCGGCAACATCAACTGGCCGGCGCAGGTTCGCGCCGCCGCGCGCGCCGTCGGCGTGGCACTGCCCTGAGCGCGGCGCATCGTGTTCTCCCACATCTTCATCGGCGTCGGCGACTTCGAACGTGCGCTGGACTTCTACACCCCCTTCGCCGCCGTGCTCGGCATCGAGCTGCGCTTCTGCGACAAGAGCCGGCCGTGGGCGGGCTGGCAATCGGCACCGGGGCCACGGCCGCTGCTGATCATCGGCGCGCCCTACGACGGCCGGCCGCATGCCGCGGGCAACGGCCAGATGGTGGCGTTCCTCGCGGCGTCGCGCGACATCGTCGACCGGTCGCACGAGGTCGCCCTCGGCCACGGCGGTCGCTCAGAGGGCGCGCCGGGCCTCCGACCCGAGTACCACGAGCACTATTACGGCGCGTACTTCCGCGATCCCGACGGCAACAAGCTCTGCGTGGCCTGCCATGCGCGGCCCGCGTGAGAAACCGGCCGGTCGATCGCGCAACGCCCCGATGCTGAAGACCCTGCCGCTGCTCGTCTGCCTCGGCGCCGGCATCGTCGGCGGCGTCTTCTTCGCGTTCTCCACCTTCGTGATGAAGGCGCTCGCGAACGGACCGGCGCCGCACGGCATCGCGACCATGCAGCGCATCAACGTCAGCGTGCTCGGACCGCTGTTCCTCGGCGTCTTCGTCGGCACCGCGGTGCTGGCCGGCATCTGCGTATTCGCCGGCTTCTTTCCGTGGGGCGAGACGAAGTCGCTGCTGCTGTTCGCGGCCGGGCTCCTCTATCTCGTCGGCACGTTCGGCGTCACCGTCGCCTTCAACGTCCCGCGCAACGATCGCCTGGCGCGCATGGACGCCGAGTCGGCCGACGCGGCCGCGTACTGGCCGCGCTACGTGCGCGGGTGGCTGCTCTGGAATCACGTGCGCACGGTCGCCGCCATCGGCGCCGTTGCCTGTGCGGCTGCGGCGCTGACCTACTGACAGCGCACGCTCCACCAAGGCTCTCCACACCCCGGAGCAAGCCACGAGCAGCGCACTGCATGCTGCGCAATGCAACGGGTCTGCGCCAGAATGGCCGTTGATCCGTCGCTTGAAGCAGCCCGTCCGCCTCGTTCAAACTTCGTCCGCTCCGATCCATCCATGCACGCAGACGCTGAACCCGAGATCACCGTCCGCCAGGCCGTGTCCGCGGACCTGGAGCCGCTGGCCGACCTGTTCGATCGGTACCGCCAGTTCCAGGGCCAGCCGGCCGATCGGGCGGCAGCGCGCCGCTTCCTGAAGGCCCGCTTCGACCACGGCGAATCGATCCTGTTCATCGCGTTGGAGGAAGCAACAGCACTCGGCTTTGCCCAGCTCTATCCGAGCTTCTCGTCGGTCGCGCTGAGCCGGGTCTTCATCCTGAACGACCTCTTCGTCGCCGAGGACGGCCGGCGCCGACAGGTGGCAAGCCGCCTGCTGGCCGAGCTCGAAGCCTACGCATGGTCGTTCGGCGCCTGCCGGGTCACGTTGAACGTCGGTCGCTCCAACACCAGTGCGCAAGCGCTCTACGCGGCGCGCGGCTGGGAGCAGGACGAGCGCCACCTCATGGTCCACCGCTACCCGCCGCCGGCCGCTGGCGACGCGTGAAGCAAGCGGAGACGACGATGTCGAGAGACCAGGCTTTCCTCGATGCCGCACAGGCGCTCGGCTGTTCGTTCGACGGCGAGATCAAGCGCGGCGGAAACTACCTGCCGCTGGTGCGGGTCGGCGACACCCTCTACGTCAGCGGACAGGTGCCGCGCGTCGGCGACACGGTCGTCGTGACCGGCCGCGCGGGGCTCGACGTGACGCTCGAGCAGGCGCAGCTCGCGGCGCGGATCTGCGCGATGCGGGCGCTTGCGCTGCTGCAGCGCTCGCTCGGCTCGCTGGAGAAGGTCCGGGCGGTGCCGAAGGTCAACGTCTACGTCCAGTGCGCCGACGGCTTCACCCAGCAGAGCGAAGTCGCCGACGCCGCATCGGAGCTGCTGGTTGCGGTGCTCGGCGCCGAGGGCGCCCATGCGCGCACGTCGGTCGGCGTGTTTCAGCTGCCGAAGAACGCCGCGGTCGAGCTCGACCTCGTCGCCGTCGCTCAGGCCGGCTGAAAGCGCCCGCGAGACGACTCGATGCTGCGCGGAAGCTGCCTTTGCCAGGGCGTGGCCTTCGAGATCGACGGCACCGTCATCGACCTCGTCTACTGCCACTGCACGATGTGCCGCAAGGCGCACGGCTCGGCATTCCGGGCCCGCGGCAAGGTCAGGACGTCGGACTTCCGCTGGGTGCGCGGCGAAGCGCTGGTGCGCTACTACACATCGTCGCCGGGTCAGCATCGCGGCTTCTGCTCGGTCTGCGGCTCGAACCTCGTCACCCGCATCGACGCGAAGCCGCGCGTCCTCGGCCTCGCCCTCGGCGTGCTCGACGACGACCCGGTGAACCGGCCGCT
Source organism: Caldimonas sp. (assembly GCA_039922395.1). Lineage (GTDB taxonomy): Bacteria > Pseudomonadota > Gammaproteobacteria > Burkholderiales > Burkholderiaceae_C > Schlegelella_A. Next base: position 23,726 of record JBDSAB010000650.1, on the reverse strand, counting down.
GTGCCACGTCCATGTCGAATCGAAAGCGCCGTGGCACGAGATCACCGACGCGCTGCCGCAATTCGCGCAGCAGCCGACCGGTCCGGTTGAACCGCGTCGTGTCGACGCGAGCGCTGCGCCGCCTGACGGCGAGAGCGCTTCGCCGCCTGACGGCGAGAGCGCTGCGCCGTCGGCGGACGCCCGCTGATGGAGGCCGCGCTCGCGGCCGCGGCGGCTGCTGGTCATCGCCAGGTTTCGTTGACCTCGCACCCGCGGGATCCGGCATGGACGATGGACGAACGATGAGACAGCTCGCCATCCTCTATCCGATGTTCGCGCTCGCCACCTGGACCTTCCTGGTGCTGATGCTGATCCCGATCATTCGGGTCCGGGCGGGGAGGCGGCGCGAGATCGTCGCCGACGACTTCAAGTACGGCGAGGCGCCGTCGGTGCCGAAGTACGTGAGCATCCCGAACCGCAACTACATGAACCTGCTCGAGCTGCCGATGCTGTTCTATGTCGTCTGCCTGCTTCTGATGATGACGGCCGGCGCGTCGCATCTTGCGGTCGCGCTCGCCTGGACCTACGTCGCGTTGCGCGTGGTGCACAGCGTGATCCATCTGACCTACAACCACGTGATTCACCGGCTTGCCGTCTTCGCGCTGAGCAACACGGCCCTCGTGGGGCTGTGGCTCCTCGCATTCGTCCATGTCGCGTCGAACGCCTCGGCGTAGCGCCTCCTTCGACGCGGCGCACGGCGCCGATCGTGGCGAAAGTCCGGCGCCGCGCGACGAGCGCGACGCCATTCGACCGGTGCCGAGCACAATGGCGGCGTCTTCCTTCGCCACCCCTTTGCGAGGTCCTGCCCCATGGTATTGCTCGTCGCCGGTGCCTTCGTGGTCGCGCTCGGCCTGTTCAGTGGTGTCGTCCTGACCCTGGCTCCGCTCGGCCTCGCGCCCTGGTCGCCGGAGCTCGTGCTCTGGGTCCTGTTTCCGGTGTTCAGCATCGTCGGCTTCCTGCTGGTCGGGATGGCCGGGCGGACGACGCAGGTTCGCAGCTTCACCTTCGCCGTCTCGTGCCTGTTGCTGCTGCTCGCGCTCGCCTCGGCGGCCGGGGTCGTGCTGTCGGCGGCCTCGGTGATCCGGCCGGTCGGCAGCGTGATGCCGCTCTGGTACGTGCTGGTGGTGGCCGGTGTGCTCGGCGCGCTCGGCGCGGCGTCGAGCCAGTCGCGCGCCGCCGAAAGGTGACGCACTCGGCAACGCCGGCGGCGTTCGACCCGGACGCGCGCCCGACGACAACCAACTCGGCTGGAACCTCTCGCTCGGCAAACTCGCACGCTATCTGGCTTCGCGCCAGCTGACCGGCACCGCTCAAGTTCGGCAGCCCGGTGAAGCTCCGCGAGCGGCTGCCACCGGCCGGCATGAGCGCATCCCCGATTGCTTCGGGGGGCATGCCGGTGGTACGTTGGCCGCCATTCGCAACCTCTTCGATGGAGTCCCATGAACCGTTCGACCCGGATCGCAACCCTCGGCCTTTGCGCGGCCGCCCTGACCTTTCCCGCCCTCGCGCAAAGCGTGAAGGTGACGCCGCTCGGCGGCATCGACGGCGAGTTCTGTCCGCAGGACCGCGCGCTGATCTTCGAAGACGCGAACGGCACGCGGATCCTTTACGACCCGGGCCGCACCGTGGCCGGCGCCACCGATCCGCGCCTCGGCAAGATCGACATCATCCTGGTCAGCCACATGCACGGCGACCACGCGGGCAACGCGCACAACAAGGCGCCGAACTCGGGCAGCTGCGAGCAGCCCGACATGTCGGTGTCGGCGATGCCGAACTCGAACGCCGCGAACATCGCGATCGCGAAGAAATCGAAGATCGTGACCGGCAGCGAGATGCCGCCGTTCTTCGCCGCCAAGCTGAAGGCGAACGGCGGCAATCCGGCCGACTCGATGCTGGCGCGCTTCGGCGGCAGCGTGACGGTCGGCGGCGTGCGCATCGCGACCGTGACGGCGATGCACAGCAACGGCCTCGACCCCGACTACATCGGCGGCGACCTCGGCAAGGCGATGAAGGACGCCGGCATCGCCGGCGACGTCGGCCTGCCGACCGGCTATGTGCTCCGCTTCAGCACCGGCCTGGTGGCCTACCTGTCCGGCGACACCGGCATCACCGCCGACCAGGAGCTGGTGATCCGCAACCACTACAACGCGAAGCTCGCGGTGATGAACATCGGCGACGGCTTCACGACCGGCCCGGCCGAGGCGGCCTACGTGATCAACGAGCTGGTGAAGCCGGCCTCGGTGATCGCCTCGCACGCCAACGAAGTCGGCACCGTCGGTGGCAAGGTGCGGCCGGGCAGCAAGACCGAAGCCTTCGTCAAGGCGTCGAAGGTCCCGGTCGTCATCCCGCTGTCGGGCAAGACGATGGAGTTCGACGCCGGCGGCAAGTGCACGGCGGGCTGCTGAGCTGGCGCGCCGGCGCGACGCCGCGCTTGCGGATGCGCGCGGTCTCGCTGTTGCAGCGGCTCTGGGCCGCGCCGTGCTCGGCGATCGGCCTCGTGCTCGCGGCCGTGCCGCTCGCGCTCGGCGGCTCGGCGTCGTACGGCGACGGTGTCCTCGAAGTCACCTATCGGGATCGCAACGCCGGCTGCGGCCGCCTCGCCCGGCGCCTGCCGTTCAGGGGCATCGTGTTCGGCCACGTCATCCTCGCGGTCACACGCGAGGAATTGCACTGCATCCGCGCGCACGAAAGGGTCCACGTCGATCAGTACGAGCGCTGGGGGCCGCTGTTCTTCCTCGCTTATGGCGCATCGGGCCTGTGGCAGCTGCTCCATGGCCGCAAGGCCTACTGGGACAACGCCTTCGAGGTGCAGGCGCGGCGACTCGGCAGTCCGGCCGCGGACGGGTCGATGGGCTCGCGCCGACCCGCGTGATCCGATCGCCGGCGCCGTGTTCAGCTTCCTGAAGGCGACGCCGCACACCGATCCGTCGCTCGGCGTTCTGGTCCGCTCGCGCGGCCATTGGCGTGGCACGCTGGCGCTGCGTCACGGCCAGCCAGTGCCGCTCGCCATCGCGGGCTCACGCATCGCACCGGACCCCGACGCGCTGGCGCTCGCGCGCGCGGTGCCGGCGGCGTTGCCGGCATGGCGTCCGGCGATCGAGGCGGCCGTGTGGGCGCACATCGAGCCGTACCTCGAGGCGATCGCTGCCGGCGATGAGCCGGCGCCTGCCGGAGTCGCTCCGGCGACGCGTACTGATGCGCTGTGGCCGCTCATCACCTTCACGCACCTTGCCGCGATCCCGCTCGACGGCCGGCTCGCCGTCGAGCTCGGTTTGGCCATCCCGTGGGACGAGGAGCACACGCTCGGCGCGCGCTTTCACGAAGGCCGGCTGATCGAGCTCTGCGGCAGCGTGCTGGCGCCCTGACCGCAAGCGCGCGCGCAGGCAGGCCAAGCAGGAACGCCATCGGGCAAGATGCGACCGTGAATTCGATCGCCCCGTTTCTCGTCGCCGCCAGCGCAGCGATCGTCTTCGTGCTCGGTGCAATCCATCTGCTCTACACGTTCCACGGCCCGCTGCTGCGGCCGCGCGATCGCGAGCTGCAAGCGCGCATGGCGGCGGTTTCGCCGGTCATCTCGCGCGAGACGACGATGTGGAAGACCTGGATCGGATTCAACGCGAGCCACAGCATCGCGTTGCTGCTGTTCGGCGCGATGTACGGCTACCTCGCGCTGGCGCATGCGGACCTGCTGTTCGGCTCGGTCTTAATGCGCGCGCTCGGCCTCGTCGTGCTGCTCGGCTACGTGGCACTCGCGAAGCTGTACTTCTTTCGCATTCCGCTCCTCGGCGTCATCGGTGCCACGCTGCTGTATGGCCTGGCGATCGCCGCGCGCGCGTTTTGAACGATGACGCCCCGACTGCCGCCGGAGATTCCGTGACGCTCACGCCGACGCCAACCGCCGCAACGCCGCCCGAGGGCTGGGAGGCTCGCCTCGCCGCGCTCTGGACGTCGCTGCCGAACCAGGACGACGAACCGTTCCGAACCGCGCTGCAGCGACTCGTCGCCGAGTTGCCCGACGGCGATCCGATCGGCCTGTTCGAGCTCGCCTGCGCGCAGGACTCGACCGGCCACTCGGACCGCGCGGTGCCGCTCTACCGCTCGGCCCTTGGCGCTGGCCTGGCCGGGCTGCGTCGGCGCCGCGCGACGATCCAGCTCGCCAGCTCGCTGCGCAACATCGGCAAGGCCGAGGAGGCGGCCGCGTTGCTCACGCGCGAGGCGCTGCAGCCCGACGATGAGCTCAGTGACGCGGTTGCGGCGTTCCGCGCGCTGGCGCTGAGCGATCTCGGGCTCGACCGCGAGGCCTTGCGCCATGCGCTGGTTGCGCTGTCGCACCACCTGCCGCGCTACCACGCATCGCTGGCCCGCTATGCCGATGCGCTGGTCGACGTCGAGCGCGATGAACGGACGAAAGGAAGCACACGCCCATGAAAACCGCCGTGCTCGTGATCGACGTGCAGCAGGGCCTCTGCGTCGGGCCGGGCGCCGCGCACGACTGTGCCGGCACCATCGAGCGGATCAACGTCGTCACGCGGCACGCGCGGGCCACCGGCGCGCCGGTGATCTTCGTGCAGCACGAGACCGCTTCCGGCGAGCTGCAGCACGGCAGCGCCGACTGGCAGCTGGCAACGGGCCTCGAATTCGAGCCCGACGACCTGCGGGTGCGCAAGACGACGCCCGACTCGTTCCTCGGCACGCCGCTGCAGGACCTGCTCGATGCGCGCGGCGTGCAGCGGCTCGTCGTCTGCGGCATGCACACCGAGTTCTGTGTCGACACCACGACCCGCCGCGCGCTCGCGCTCGGCTACCCGGTGCTGCTGGTCGCCGACGCCCACACCTCGGCCGGCAACGATGCGCTCGCGCCGGCGCAGGTGATCGCCCACCACAACGCCACGCTGACCCGGATCACGAGCTTCGGACCGCGCGTGACCGCAGTGAGAGCCGCCGACCTTTCATTGGCTACGGTCTGACGCGGCCGTTTGACCGCCAACTGCACGCAGGAGCCGCATGAGCCTTGAAGATCTCGAGCGCAACAAGCGCAACGTCGTCGCCTTCTACGACCTGATGTTCAACGAGTGCCGGCCGGCCGAAGCGATCGAACGCTACGCCGGCGACCGCTACATCCAGCACAACCCGCACGTCGCCGACGGCAAGGACGCCTTCATCGCGTACTTCGAGCGGATGGCGCGCGAGTACCCGGGCAAGCGCGTCCATTTCAAGCGCGTCATCGCCGAAGGAGACTTCGTCGTCCTGCACTGCCACCAGGAATGGCCGACCGATGCAAACCGCGACTGGGCCGGCATCGACATCTTTCGGCTCGATGCCGACGGCAAGGTGGTGGAGCACTGGGACGCGCTGCAGGTGGTGCCCGAGAAGACCGCCAACGGCAACCCGATGTTCTAGTGATGGGCTTCAATCAACGCGTGACTCGCGTCGCATGCGCAAGTCCCGCATCGCCGCCGCAGTGGCCGTGAAAGCGCTGCTCGCGCTGCTGCTCGCCTTCGTAGCCGACGTCGCCACAGCGCAGCTTGCGCCGGCTTCGGCGCCCTTGCCCGCCTGGGCCGAAGCGGCGTGGCAGTCGCTCGCGACACAGCAAGGCCTCGCGCGTCGGACCCGCCTCGATCCGTCGATCCAGACCGCCGATTTCGACGGCGACGGCCGCGCCGACCTCGCGGTCCTCGTGGTGCACGTCGCCAGCCGCAAGGAAGGCATTGCATTGCTGTTCCGATCGAGGCCCGCCCGGGTGTTCGGCGCGGGCCGCCCGTTCGGCAACGGCGGAGACGATTTCGCGTGGGTGGACACCTGGCGCGTCGAGCCGCGCGAGCAGGCGCGCAGCGTCCGCGGCGGCCGGCCACTGCACATCGACGGCGCCGGGCTCGTCGTCGAGAAGGAAAGTTCGGCCAGCGCGCTGATCTACCTTGACAGCGGCCGGCCGCGCTGGCGACAGTACGGCGACTGAACCCGATCGCAGGACCTCGACATGAACGTGCACCCGCTCGAAACCTGGCACCGCATGGTCCGCACACAGGACGCATCCGGCTTGCCGGCCCTGCTCGCGGAGGACGCAGTCTTTCACTCGCCCGTCGTCCACACGCCGCAGCGCGGCCGCAAGCTCGCCGTCGCGTACCTCGGCGCGGCGTTCCACGTGTTCTTCAACCCGACCTTTCGCTACGTGCGCGAGATCGTCGGCCCGACCGACGCGATGCTCGAATTCGAGACCGAAGTCGACGGCATCACCGTCAACGGCGTCGATCTGATCCGCTGGAACGACGCCGGCCAGATCGTCGACTTCAAGGTCATGATCCGGCCGCTGAAGGCGATCAACCTGATCCACCAGCGCATGGCCGCCATGCTGCAGGCCAACCAGTGAGGCGGTGAGCGGCAAGCACATCGCCAACGGACGCTTTGCCCCGAGCGACGCCATCATCGGCTCATCCCCGACCCCATTCGAAACCCCATGACCATCGAATCCGCAGCTTCGCGCAAGGCCTTGATCCTCAAACCGGGCGAAGGCCGCGCCTATCCGATGGGTCGGATCGGCGCCGTCTTCAAGGCCGACGGCACCGAGACGGCGTCGCGCTACTCGATCTCCGAATGGTGGCTCGAGCCGCACACGCAGGGGCCCGGCACGCACGCGCATCCGGAGGACGACGTCTTCTATGTCATCGAGGGCACGATGAGCTTCTTCGTCGACGGCGCCTGGACCGATGCGGCCGCCGGGTCGTTCGTGCTGGTGCCGGGCGGATCGCCGCACGACTTCGAGAACCGCGGCGCGCAGCGCGCCGGCATGCTGAACGTGTCGGTCCCCGGCGACTTCGAGCCGCACATGCCGGGCATCGCGGAATGGTTCGCCGAGCACCCGCCGCCGGACGCCGGCAGAAGCTGAACGTTGCCCTCAGGTAACCGTCTGCGAAGCGGACTCCGCCCCGCCATCCGCCGACGCAGTAAGCTTCGGCGTCCGCCTGGGAAAGGTCGGACCGGACCTTTCACCAAGAAGGCACCATGACGACTGCACCGAAGAACACGGATGTCGACATCGCGGAGCGCCTCGGCTACGAAGCCCGCAGGTCGGGCATCTCGCGCACGCAGAACCCCTATGCGAGCTCGCCGTTCAACGACAGCTCGCTGTTCGAGGACATCCGGGCCTTGCTGCTGAAGACCTGGTGGAACGGCTGGGACGCCGCCGACGCGATCATCACGCGCGAGAAGCTGCGGTGATCCACCGCGGGTCCTGCCTCTGCGGCGCCGTGACCTTCGAGTTCGACGGCGACCTTCGAGCGCCCGACGCCTGCCACTGCAGCCAGTGCCGCAAGCAATCGGGCCACTACTTCGCATCGTCCGACGTGCCGCGTGCCGCGCTGACGGTTCACGGCGCCGACAAAGTGACCTGGTTCGCATCGTCGGAGCGCGTGCGGCGCGGCTTCTGCTCGACCTGCGGCTCGACCTTGTTCTGGGACCCGATCCAGCGGGACTCGATCGCGATCGCGATGGGCGCGTTCGACACGCCGACGCAGACGCACCTGAAGATGCACATCTTCGTCGCCGACAAGGGCGACTACTACGAGATCGCGGACGGCCTGCCGCAAAATCAGCGCTGACCCGCCTCCACATCGGCGGCGACCCTTTCGTCGAGGCTCGTATGCCGCTGACCGAACTGAACCACTACTTTGTCCGCGCCCGCGATCTCGAGCGCTCGCGGCGCTTCTACTGCGAGGCGCTCGGCTTCGAGCAGATGCCGCGTCCCGACTTCGCGTTTCCCGGCCACTGGCTCGGCGTCGGCGGCCGGATCCAGGTCCACATGGGCCAGGACGGCATTGCCGACGAGGCCGCCCACTACTTCGGGACCACGCCCGGCTCGGCGCGCGACAACGCCGGCGTCGTCGATCACATCGCATTCCAGGGCACCGACCCCGAAGGAATGGCGAAGCGGCTGGCTGGGCTCGGCGTGCCGACGCGCACGCGCCACATCGCGCCGATCGCGCTGTTCCAGATCTTCGTGACCGATCCGGACGGCCTCGCGATCGAGCTCAATTTTCCCGGCGTCGCCGAAGCGCCGCGCTGGGCCGGATGACGGCGCTCGGCGCGCTGCTCGCCGACGTTCGCGCCTGCCGCCGCTGCGCCGAGCACCTGCCGCTCGGGCCGCGGCCGGTCCTGCAGCTCCATGGCTCGGCGCGCATCCTGATCGCCGCGCAGGCGCCGGGCCGCAAGGTCCACGCGAGCGGGATCCCGTTCGACGACGCGAGCGGCGACCGGCTGCGCGGCTGGCTCGGCCTCTCGCGCGAGCAGTTCTACGACGCGAAGCGGGTCGCGATCCTGCCGATGGGCTTCTGCTTTCCGGGCACCGGTGCGTCGGGCGACCGGCCGCCGCGCGCCGAGTGCGCGCCGGCCTGGCGGACCGAGCTGCTCGCGCACCTCCGGCGCCTGCGCCTGACCTTGGTCATCGGTCGGTATGCGCAGGCCTATCACCTGCCGAACGCGGGCGCGTCGCTGACCGAGACCGTGCGCACCTGGGCCGAGCGCGGCGCCGACACCATTGCGCTGCCGCATCCGAGTCCGCGCAACAACGGCTGGTTCAAGCACAACCCGTGGTTCGAACGCGAGCTGGTGCCGGTCCTGCGAACGCGCGTCGCCGAAGCGCTCGCCGAGCGCGGCTGAGCCGACACCGCAGCGGCGCCGGAACAGCTCACGACCCGGTCGCGGCAGATCCCACAAGACGATCGAATGATCGGCATGCACGGATACCGGCTGCTCGCCGACGCGGTGCTGGTCCTGCATCTCGCGGTCGTCGTGTTCATCGTCGGCGGCCTCGTGCTGATCGTCGCCGGCAACCTGCGCGGCTGGCGCTGGGTCAACCGGTTTGCCTTTCGGGTCGCGCACCTCGCCGCGATCGCGGTCGTCGTCGCCGAGGCCTGGTTCGGCGCGGTCTGCCCGCTGACGACGCTCGAGATGTGGCTGCGCGCGGAGGCCCGCTCACCGACCTTTGCCGGCAGCTTCGTCGAGCACTGGCTGCAGAACCTGCTGTACTACACGGCGCCGCCGTGGGCATTCGTGCTGGCCTATTCGCTGTTCGGGCTGGTGGTCGCCGCGACGTGGTGGTACTTTCCGCCCGACCGGCGCGCAGCGCGCCGCTGATCGAAGTATCGACAACACCGGAGGACATCGATGGCACTCAACGTCTGCCTGGCGGGCGCGACCGGCTGGGCCGGCTCGGAGCTGGCGCGCGGCATCGCGAAGGCCGACGACCTGACGCTCGTCGCCGCGGTCGCGCGCCAGAGCGCGGGCCGCGTGCTCGGCGAGGTGCTCGGCCAGCCGCGCCTCACCGGTCGCATCCACGCGACCGCGGTCGAGGCGCTCGCGGTTCCGTGCGACGTCTTCGTCGAGTACACGAAGCCGGGCAGCGCGAAGGCCAACATCCTGGCGGCGCTCGAACATGGCGCGCATGTCGTGGTCGGCACCTCCGGGTTGACCGACGCCGACTACGCCGAGATCGATGCCGTGGCGCGCGCCCGCGGACGCGGCGTTCTCGCCTGCGGCAACTTCGCGCTGACGGTCGTGCTGCTGCAGAAGTTCGCCGAGGCTGCGGCCCGGCTGATCCCGCAGTGGGAAATCATCGACTACGCGCACGACGACAAGGCCGATGTGCCGAGCGGCACCGCGCGCGAGCTCGCCTTCCGGCTCTCCAAGGTGCGCGCGCCGCAGCCGACGATCCCCGTCGACAAGGCAGTCGGTCCGCGCGAGACGCGCGGCGCCAATGTCGCCGGCACGCAGGTCCATTCGATCCGCCTGCCCGGCTTCGTGATCGGCGCCGAGGTCATCTTCGGGATGCCGGACCAGCGCCTGACGATCCGGCATGACGCCGGCGGCAGCGCGCGCCCGTATGTCGACGGCGCGCTGCTCGCGATCCGCAAGGTCTCGACGTTGACCGGCGTGCACCGCGGGCTCGACGCGGTGCTCGATCTGTGAGCGGCGCAGCGGGTGCGATGCGGCACCTCCGGTTCTCACACATCGCGATCTGTCCGATGCCTCGCGACCAAAGGCGCAACCGGCATGCTGGCGTATGCCGCCTCGGTGCTCGGCCTCGACCATGTGATGGCGACCGCCGCACCCGAGCACGTCGTCTCCCACCGTGTGCTGATCAAGGCCGGCCTGCAGCGTGGCGCGGTGCGGCACAACGCCGATGGCTCGCTGACCCGGATGTTCGCGTGGCACGCCGGGTCGCGCCAGAATGGCGGCTGACGTCGGTTCTACATTCGCGCGGCGCCTCTTCCGAACGGGCGGCGTCGAGCGCGTGCAACAGGCCGCGTCGACGATCGACCCTTCGCGCAAGGAGTGACGCATGGTGGTTCGCGTGGTCCGGCTCGGCAGTGCGCGCGCACCCGATGAAGGCACCCGCATCGGCACGGTGCGCCGGCCGCCGCGCGGCGTGCCGAAGGCCGAGTTCGCGGCGCAGAACTGGTACGACGTCTGGTTTCCGAACCTGGCGCCGAGCGTCGAGACGATGAAGCTCGGCCAGACGGCCGAGACGCCGGCGCAATGGACCGCGTTCACGCGCAAGTACCGCACCGAGATGGCGGCGCCGGACAACAGCCACGCGATCGCGCTGCTCGCGAGCTTGTCGCGACAGACCCACTTCTCGGTCGGCTGCTATTGCGAGGACGAAGCGCGCTGCCATCGCTCGGTGCTGCGCGCGCTGCTGCTCGAGCAAGGTGCCGAGGTCGTCTAGACGGCGTCGACCCATACGACCACGAACGCCGATGGCCTTCGACCCCGGGCTTGCCGAACGGATCCGCGAACAGCTCGCCGACCGCCGCGGCATCAGCGAGCGACGGATGTTCGGCGGGCTCGCCTTCCTGCACGACGGTCGCATGGTGGTCGGCATCATCGACGGCACCTTGATGGCGCGAGTCGGGCCGGATCGCCACGCCGACGCGCTCGCCCTTCCGAATGTCCGGCCGATGGACTTCACCGGCCGGCCGATGAAGGGCTATGTCTATGTCGACCCGCCCGGCATCGCCGAGGACGCCGCGCTCGCGGCCTGGCTGACGGCATGCCTCGGCTTCGTCGAGCGCCTGCCGGCAAAGCCGGCCGGTGACAGAGTCGGCGGGCCGGGAATTCGCGCAAAGCGCAAGCCGCGCCGGGCGGATCGCTAGAGTCGCGGTTCTGCCGGCGGCACGCCGCCACTTCCGTCGACACCCAAGGACGACCATGGCCGACCCGACCTCTCCTGCCGAATACCTCGTGATCTCGCGCGGCCAGTGGGACCGCGACGCGACGCCGGACCAGATCCAGACCGCGATCGACGAGTTCTACGTCTGGCATGCGCGCATGGTCGCCGAAGGCAGGATGAAGCCCGGCAAGCGCCTTGCGCCCGAAACCCGGTTGGTCACGCGCCAGGCGGTGACCGACGGTCCGTTCGCCGAGGCGAAGGAGGTCGTCGGCGGATTCTGGTTCATCACCGCGAACAGCCTCGACGAAGCGGCGCAGATCGCGGCCGGCAACCCGTGCCTCGCACGCGGGCTGCAGTACGAGATCCGGCCGATCGATCCGGAGCGCGCGAGTGCGTTCGCGCAGACCACCGAGACGCCGCAGCGCGATCGCGGATGACGCGGTCGAGGGACAAGGCGATCGATCGAGGTTCAAACCCAAAGGACGACATCGAATGACAGGCAGCACCGCGATGATCCTCGACCACATCGGCTTTCAGGTCAGCGACCTGGCGAAGACGCGGGCGTTCCTGCTCGATGCGTTGAAGCCGCTCGACATCGGCGTCGTCGCCGAAGGCGAAGGCTGGGCCATGATCGGCCGCCAGGGCAAGCCGCAGTTCTGGTTCGGCGCGTTCGGCCCGCCGCCCGGTCCGATCCACATCGCGTTCGCGGCGGCGAATCGCGAGCAGGTGCGCCAGTTCCATGCCGCGGCGCTGGCCGCGGGCGGCAAGGACAACGGCGCTCCGGGTCTGCGCCCGCAATACCATCCGCACTACTACGGCGCCTTCGTGATCGGTCCCGACGGTCACAACATCGAAGCCGTCTGCCACGACCCGGAGGCCTGAATGCGCGACATCCGCCACATCATCGTGCACACGCCCGGCCCGCTGTGGAAGGCGGGCGTGCCGATCTTCCAGCAGGAAGGCGTGCAGCAGCACATCGAGCACTTCCGCCAATGGTTCGAAGCCGGCAAGCTCGCACTCGGCGGGCCGTTCCTCGATGCCGCAGCCGGCGGGATGATGATCCCGGCCGAAGGGCTGACGGCCGAGGAGATCAAGGCGTTCGCCGACGCCGATCCGACAGTCGTGTCCGGGCTGCTGCGCGCCGAGGTGCGCGAGTGGATGGTCGGCATGAAGGCATGACCGCATTGGAAACCGCGACCTCGGTCGAGTCGCGCGCTGCACTCAGCGCCGCCCGGCCGCCGATCGACTACCTGAATCCGGCGCTGCCCGCGGGCCTCGCTAGAGTCCGGATGCCGGTCGTCACCGCGACCACCGACACGCTCGCCGGCTACGGCCGGCTCGTCGACGACCCGGCCGCGTGCCGGGTCGAGATCGTGCGCTGGCCGGCCCAGGGACATCGGCCGATCGACGCCGACACCGGCGACCAGGGCGGCACGACCGAGGGCGTCTTCGTCAGCGAATGGCAGGGCGACATCCTCTACGGCCGCAACGAAGCGGTCGGCGGCCACTACATCCTCGCCTATGCCGAAGCGCCGGAGGCTGCGCGCACCGACCACGCCGGACCGCCGCGCAGGATGCTGCTGTGGCACGCCAATTACCACCCGGACGGCGGCCAGCTCTTCTTCCCGCTCGACCGGCAGCCGTTCTACGTGCCGCTCGCGTTGCCCGGCGACGACGTGACGCCGGAGCGCTTCGTCTGCTTCCGCTTCGACGGCAGCCAGGGCCTCTACATCCATCCGGACATCTGGCACGAAGGCGTCTTCGGGCTGCGCGGCACGCAGCGCTTCTTCGACCAGCAGGGGGCGGTGCATGCGCGCGTCTCGGTCGACTTCGCGCGCGAATTCGGCTGCCTGCTCGAAGCGACGATCGAGTGAGGCTCGACCGATGAAGGACAGCGGTCCGACCCCCGACGCGCCGAAGCGGCGCGAACGCCAGATCCGCTGTCCGAAGTGCGAGTACGCACCGCGCCCCGAAGACCGCTGGGCCTGCATCCCGAGTTGCGCGACCTTGTGGCACACGTTCTGGACCGCCGGCGTCTGCCCGGGCTGCGGGCTGCAGTGGCCGTTGACCCAATGTCCGCAGTGCGGCCAGGTGTCGCCGCACCGGCAGTGGTACCGCGAACCGGAAGGCAGCGAGGCGGACAGGGTGCGCGAGGTCGAGCTCACCGGCACCTGAGCGAAGGCACCGCCTTCAACCCGACATCACCGATTGCACGAAAGGTCTGCATGGCCATCGAACTCGACCACGTCATCGTCTCGTCGCGCAGCAAGGTTGCCTCGGCGCGGCAGCTCGCCGAGCTGCTCGGCGTCGACTGGTCGGCGACGACGATCGGACCGTTCGCAGCGGTGTTCGTCAACGACGGCCTGACGCTCGACTTCTTCGAGACCGACGAGAGCTTCCCGATCGAGCACTTCTGCTTCCGCGTCCCGCCGGCCGAGTTCGACGCGATCCTCGCGCGCCTGCAGGCCGCGGGCATCGCCTACCGCAGCAACGTGCACGGCGCGGTCGACATGAAAGTGAACCACCAGTTCGGCGGCGTCAACGTCTACTGGAACGAGCCGGACGGCCACCAGTGGGAGATGCTGACCGTCAGCTACGCGCGGGCCGTTCCGCCGCCGAACGCCTGAGAGGACCCCGATGCCGACTGCCGAAACGCTCGAACGCTTCATCGCGATGGTCGAACGCAACGAGCACGCCGAGGCGTGCGAATTGTTCTACACCGCCGACTCGACGATGCAGGAGAACCAGGAGCCGCCGCGCCGCGGTCGCGATGCGCACGTCGCGAACGAAAGGCGCGTGCTCGGACGCGCCCGCGCCGTGCGTTCGCAATGCGTGCGGCCGGTGTTCGTGCACGGCGACCATGTCGTGATCCGGTGGATCTTCGACTTCGACTGGCTCGACGGCAGCATCACCCACATGGAAGAGCTCGCCTACCAGCGCTGGGAAGGCGAGCAGATCGCCGAGGAGACGTTCTTCTACGACCCCGCGCAGCGCGCGCCGAAGCGATCTGCCAGCGAGCCGGGCGGAAGCTGAACGTGGTCTAACCTTCTGATCGACTGGCTGCCGGAGTCTTCGATGCCCCTCGTCACCCTCACCGTGCGCAAGCCCAAGTCGCCCAAGTTCAAGGCAACCGTGCTCGACGCCGTGCACGCGGCCCTGGTCTCGGTCGGCGTGCCGGCGGCCGACAAGTTCCAGCGCGTGCTCGAGCTCGACGCCGCCGACTTCCGGTTCGATCCGAGCTACCCGGACCTGAAGTCGGCGCGCGACGACGACTTCGCGCTGATCGAGATTCTCTGGTCGGTCGGCCGCAGTGTGAAAGTCCGGCGCAAGCTGCTCGACGAGCTGATGGGCACGCTGTCTGCTGCAGGCATGAACACCGAGAACGTCATGGTCTGCTTCAAGGAAACCACTTGGGAGAACTGGGCGTTCGGCGGGGGTCGCCTGATCCACGTCTGATTCCGATCCTGTCGAAACGGGAACATCGCCCGATGACCACGGTCCATCCCGGAGGCTGCCTGTGCGGCGCCTTTGCGTACGAGCTCGACGGCGCACCGTTGTCGTCGAGCCTCTGCCATTGCCGCAGCTGCCGGCGGGCGAGCGGCGCCCCGACGGTCGGCTGGCTCGTCGTCGAGCGCGAGCGCTTCCGCGTCGTCTCGGGCGAGCTCCGCACGATCCGCTCGTCGCCACAAGTCACGCGCGGCTTCTGTCCGCGCTGCGGCACGCCGCTGACCTACGTGCACGACGACAACCCGGGCTTCGTGGAGTTCACGACCGCGACGCTGGAGCAGCCCGATGCCTTCCCGCCGACCCACGAGATCTGGCTGTCCGAGAAGATCGCGTGGGCGGCGACCGACCCGACCCGCCGGCACTTTCCGCGCGAGACCGCGGACGAGGCGCTGCGCGTCTTTCCCCAACATTCCGAAAGGAGCAAGCCATGAATCCGGTGATCCATTTCGAGATGCCGTACCACGACCCGAAGCGGGTGTCGGCGTTCTACCAGCAGGCCTTCGGCTGGCAGACCCAGGACCTCGGCGAGGCGATGGGGCACTACGTGGTCGCGACGACGACCGAGACCGGCGACGCCGGCCCGAAGACGCCGGGCGCGATCAACGGCGGCTTCTACCCGCACAAGCCCGACTGGCCGGCCCAGCATCCGTCGGTCGTGATCGCGGTCGACGACATCGGGGCGGCGATGGCGAAGGTGCGTGCCGCCGGCGGCGATGTGCTGGGCGAGCCGATGGACATTCCCGGGATCGGCAGCTACGTGTCGTTCACCGACCCCGAAGGCAACCGCGTCAGCATGCTCCAGCCGATCGCGCGCGCCGGTCAACCGAAGACCGCGTAGTCGCCCGGGCGCGTCGACCGAGGGGACGATGAACGCGTCCGAAAACGGCGAGTCGTCGAGAGCGGCGAAGGTTACGCTGCGGGCCATCACAAGCTGACCAGGAGCATCTCGATGGCATCGATCCGCAAGGAAGTGACGATCGACGCGACACCCGAACACGTCTGGGACGCGTTGCGCGACGTCGGCCAGCTGCACACGCGGGTCGCCATCGGCTTCGTCACCGATTGCCGGCTCGAAGGCGACGCGCGCGTCGTCACGTTCGCGAACGGCATGGTCGTGCGCGAGCTGATCGTCGACGTCGACGACGCGGCCCGCCGCATCGCCTGGTCGGCGGTCGGTGGCCGGCTCAGCCACCACAACGCATCGACCCAGGTGTTCGCCGGCGAGGGCGGGACCAGCCGCGTCGTCTGGATCGCCGACCTGCTGCCGCACGAGCTGGCGCCGGCGATCGCCGGGATGATCGAGCACGGCCTCGGTTCGATGCGCAAGACGCTCGAGGAATCGGCGCGCCGCGCCTGAAGCGGCCCGGCCACTTGCCGACGCAGGAGACAGCGAGATGGACGTCCAAGGGGCCTGCCACTGCGGCCGCATCCGCTACGAGGCGGTCGTCGATCCCGAGCGCGTGACGATCTGCCACTGCACCGATTGCCAGGCGCTCACCGGCACGGCCTACCGCGTCTCGGTACCGGCGGCGCGCGAGGCATTCCAGCTGCGCCAGGGCACGCCGAAGGTCTACGTGAAGACGGCCGAGAGCGGTGCGAAGCGGGGCCAGGCCTTCTGCGTCGATTGCGGCTCGCCGCTCTATGCCTACGCGGTCGACAACCCGGCCACCTACGGACTTCGGGTCGGCGGCCTCGCGCAACGCAGCGAGCTGCCGCCGAAGCGACGGATCTGGTGCCGGTCGGCGCTGGACTGGTCAAAAGACCTGAGCGGATTGCCGCAGCGACCGCGCGAGTGAGCCGGGTTGCCGGCACGCGCCGAGGGGCGCCGAATGGGATGGCGTATGCGCGCTGGCCCCGCGGACTGCCCGAACGGGCATCATCGCGGTGTGAGCACCTCGCCCTTCGTCATCTATTTCGCCTACGGCTCCAACATGCTGTGGCAGCGCATTCGCGCCCGCGTGCCGTCGGCGCGTCCGCTCGGCAGCGCCATCCTGCACGGGCATCAGCTGGCATGGCACAAATCGGGGCGCGACGGCTCCGGCAAATGCGACGTCGTGCCGATCGCGGAGGCGGGCCACGCGGTGCATGGCGTGTTGTACGAGATCCTGGCGGCCGAGAAGCCGGCACTCGACCTCGCCGAAGGCCTCGGCGTCGACTACGACGAAAAGCAGGTCGAGGTCGAAACGCGCAACGGCCCGGTGACGGCCTGGGTCTACCTCGCGATGCGCACCGACCCGACCGTGCAGCCGTACGCCTGGTACAAGGCGATCGTGCTGGCCGGCGCGCGCGAGCACGGCCTGCCCGACGACTACGTCGCGCGGCTCGATGCCGCGCTTGCGATCGACGACCCCAATGCCGCCCGCCATGCCGCGCACATCGCCCTCACGATCGATCGCTGAGCGGTCCCGGCGCGGCGTCTTCGGCGCTTTGCTCGCAACGGTTGCGGCGCTCTCGGCGAACGCGGCCGTGGCTGTGCAGCCAACCCTGATCGACCTCGTGCGCGTCGATCCGAAGAGCGGCCAGATGACGCTCTGCGTCGTCCTCGACGAGCCGGTCGACAACCGGCGCGCGATCGACCGCCTGCGCCATCGGCTCAACACCGGCGCGCGCTATGCGCGCTCCGGCGTCGCCTACGACGAGCACCCGGACGCGGATCGGCTGCTGCCGTTCCGCCTTGCGGTGATCGCAAAGGCGCCGGTCAGCTCGATCGAGCGCCAGAACCTCGACGGCATCCGCCTCCAGTACCGCTACACCGACATCCGCTTCGATGTCGAAGGCGTGGAGCCGCGCCGCCGAACGTCGGTCGGGAACTAGCGAAAGGGCCCCTCGGCGCACCGCCGACGCCTCTGATTCGCTCGGCTAGGATGCGCGCCATGCGCACCCTGCTCGCTCTCGCTGCCGCCGCGCTGCTCGGCGCCTGCGCCGCGCTGCCCGAGCGCGCCGACCCGCTGTCCGACGCACCCGAGGCCCGCTCGGAGTCCGTTGCGGGCTTCGTCGCTCCGCCGTCGTACCACGCGGCGCTGCAGACGTGGCGCGGCGCCGAGGAGGTCAACGCCTGGATCGGCGCTCGCTTCGAATACGACCGGGCGCGCGCGCTGCAGCTGTCGGAGACGCAGCGCAATCGAGGCTCGCGGCAGCCGATCCATCCGGCGGCCGCGTTCTACGACGCGCCGCAAGGCGTCTGCGTCGACCTCTCGCGCTTCGCGGTCGAGACGCTGCGCGCGATCGACCCGCAGGCCAAGCCCTCCTACGTGATGATCGAATTCGAGCCGGTCTCGATCGCCGGCCAGACCCTGCGCCGCCACTGGGTCGTCGGCTTCGAGCGCGACGGCCAGCACTACTTCTTCGCCGACTCGAAGCGGCCCGGCCACATCGCCGGCCCGTACCCGAGCAAGCGCGCGTTCATCGACGACTACGCGCGCTACCGCGGCCGCCCTGTGGTCGCGTTTCGGGAGCTCGACTCGTTCGAGCGCAAGGTGCGGGCGATGGCGGTGCGGCAGGATCGCGCGTCGAGTCCCTGACCGGCGCGACCTAGCCGATCGGCCCATGGGACATCGCCCGGAACAGCGCTACGAGGGCAGCTGCCACTGCGGCGCGGTGCGCTTCGCGATCGAGACCGACATCCCCGAGCTGACGATGTGCGACTGCTCGATGTGCCGGCGCCGCAACGCGGTGATGGTCAAGGTGCACGAGAGCCGCTTCACGTTGCTGGCGGGCGCGGAGGTGCTCGCGGAGTACCAGTTCCACACCCGGACCGCGCGCCACTTCTTCTGCAGGACCTGCGGCATCTACCCGTTCCATCGCAAGCGCGTGACGCCCGACCACTATGGCGTCAACGTGCATTGCCTCGAGGGCTTCGATCCGACCGGCATCCCGATCCGCCAGGCGATCGGCGCGGCGATGCCATGAGCGCCTCCTGACCGGGAACACCGAAGCCCTTCACGGCGGCACGGGTGTAGCGCACGCGACAGCGACGGGCCGCCGCGCTTCTAGAATTTGAGCGCCGGCCCGATGGGTCGGCAGCGTTCTCAGGGCGGGGCGGAATTCCCCACCGGCGGTATCTGCAAGCGATTGCAGGAGCCCGCGAGCGCCCGCCGGCCGCGCAAGCAGTCGGCGGGGTCAGCAGACCTGGTGCGAAGCCAGGGCCGACGGTCACAGTCCGGATGAAAGAGATCGCGGCCATCCCGGTCGACGTGCGCCTGGCGGACGTCGGTCGTCTGTTCGCGCGCCCTGATTCTGGCCACCCGTTCGTCACGAGGACCCCATGAATCAGACCCTCTCACCTTCCAAAGCCGGCGGCGGCGCAACGAGCTCATCGGCGCCGCGGCCGCAGCGCGTCGCGCTCGTCGCGTCGACCTGGCACCGCGACATCGTCGACGCGGGCTGCGACGCGATCCGCGCCGAGTTCGCGAGTGCGGCGGCGCCATCGACCGCGGTCGATGGCTACGACGTGCCGGGCGCGTTCGAGATCCCGCTGCTCGCGAAGAAGCTCGCCGCGAGTGGCCGCTACGACGCGATCATCGCCTGCGGGCTGGTCGTCAACGGCGGCATCTACCGGCACGAGTTCGTCGCCGCCGCCGTCATCGACGGCCTGATGCGTGTACAAATCGAGTCGGGCGTGCCGGTCCTCTCGGCGGTGCTGACGCCGCGCGACTTCCATGACCACGAGGACCACCGCCGGTTCTTCCGCGCGCATCTCGTCGGCAAGGGCCGCGAGGTCGCGCAGGCCTGTCTCGCCACGATCGCGAACCATCGCGCGCTCGAGGCGATCGAAGCCGATTGACAGCGCGCGGCCGCGACGGCTGCGCCAGATGTTGGAGCGTGAAGCATGTGCAGAAGCATCAAGACCCTGTTCAATTTCGAACCGCCGGCCACCGAGCAGGAAGTCCGCGCGGCCTCGCTGCAGTTCGTCCGCAAGCTGAGCGGCTTCACGGCACCGTCGAAGGCCAACCAGGACGCGTTCGATCGTGCCGTCGAGGAAGTGGCCGCGGCGGCCGGCACGCTGATCGAATCGCTGGTGACGACCGCCGACCCGCGCGACCGCGAGATCGAGGCGGAGCGCGCGCGGGCCCGCTCCGCCGCGCGCTTCGGCACGGCCGCGTGACGCCGCTTGCCGCGCCGACGTGCCCGCTTTGCGGCGGGCCGAACGCGTGCCGGCCGGCGCAGACCGGCTCCTTCGACGGGCCGTGCTGGTGCCAGTCCACCGCCATCGAGCCGGCACTGCTGGCCCGCGTGCCGCCGGCGCTGCGGGGCACGGCGTGCATCTGCGCTCGCTGCGCCGGTGCGGCGACGGCGGCGCCGCCCGGCATCGCGGACGCGGCTTGACCTGATCACGGGATCCCTTTCGGCCGGCCGGTCGCGTCGTGGTCGCGATCCCGCGCGACGACAGAGGACGCATCGCACGCTGCGCGCGTCGTGCGGTACGCTCACGGTCCAGCGTCGCGCGCACGCGCAGGAGAGGCCGGCATGACCCCGCAGGACATCCAGATCGTGTTGGTGTTCACCACCGAAGACCAGGCCTGGATCCGCCGCGAATCGATCGACGTGCCGAAGTTCTGGCGCGGCCACACGGTCGCGCCATCGACCGGCGACGCGCTGCGGCTCGGCGGACGCCAGTTCATCATCGAGGCGCGCGTCTGGGAGCACGACGGCACGCTGCCGGTGCTGCGCCTGTTCCTGAGCAGCGGGCACGCGCGCAGCGACACGTTCTTCGGCTGAGCGACCGCGTGCAGGCCGATCCGGTCTGCGTGCGCTGCGCAACGCCTTCGACCTTTCACGACCGAACCGGAGCCGCCATGACCCATCCGATCCGCATCTTCTGGGCCGCCTGTCTGCTGCTCCTTGCCGCGCCGCTGCAGGCGCAGGTGCCGGTGATGGCAAACAGCAACCACGCGCAGATGCTGGCGAGCCCCGATGCGAAGCTGGCCGCGAACAAGCGGATCGTCTACGACTTCTGGCGCGAGGTCTTCGAAGGGCGCCACATGGACCTCGCCGAGAAGTACATGGCCGAGAGCTACATCCAGCACAACCCGAACGTCGCGACCGGACGCGCCGCGTTCATCGACTTCTTCTCGAAGCTGTCGGGACCGAAGCCGATCGAGGCGCAGGTCAAGGCACCGCTGGTCGCGATCGTCGCCGAGGGCGACATCGTCGTGCTGAGCTTTGTGCGCGAAGGCCCCGACCCGAAGGACCCGACAAAGAAGTACACGACCACCTGGTTCGACATGTTCCGCCTCGAGGGCGGCAAGATCGCCGAACACTGGGACGGCGCGCAGAAGCAGTGAATCGGCGCGGTCTCGTCTAATGGTGGGAGACCGCAGCGAGACCACCCGCATCGATGCGCGCAGCCACCTGAAAAGGACATCCAAGATGCATCCGGACGAACAAGCGATCCGTGAGCTGATCGCACTCTGGCACCGCGCGACCGCCGCGGGCGAGGTCGAGACCGTGCTCGACCTGATGACCGACGACGTCGTCTTCCTGGTCGCCGGCCAGCCGCCGATGAAGGGGCGCGCCGCGTTCGAGCGCGGTCTGCGCGGACTGCTCGCGAAGCACCGGGTCGAGTCGACGCACGAGATCCATGAAGTCGTCGTCGACGGCGACCTCGGCTACAGCTGGACCGACCTGCAGGTTCGCGTCATTGCGCGCGACGGCGGCGCGGCGCCGCCGGCCCGGTCGGGCAGCACGCTGTCGGTGCTGCGTCGGCAGGCCGACGGCCGCTGGCGGATGGTGCGCGACGCCAATCTGATGGGACCGTCGACATGACGATCGAGCTGCCGCGGGAGGTGCGGGCCGAGGCGATCAAATCGATCGAGCGCTACTTCGAGGTCAACATGGAAGAGCGCATCGGCAACATCCAGGCCGGCGCGCTGCTCGCGTTCTTCATCGAGGAGATTGGCCCGAGCGTCTACAACAAGGCGATCGCCGACGCCCAGGAGCGCATGCAGATGCGCGCCGCCGAGCTCGACATCGAGTGCCACGAAGACGAGTTCCGCTACTGGCCGAAGCACGATCGCAAGCGCTGAGCGCGCCCGACACAGGCGCTGCGAAAAAGCGAGAATTTGCGCAAAGCAAGAGCTGTGGACGACTTCGACGCCTTCATCGAATCGGCCTGGGAGGCCCATGCCGAGCAGACGCGCGAGGTCGCTGATCGCTTGGCCGTGTCGCTGCACCGCGTCGCAACGGCCGACCAGGTGCCGCGCTACGCCGGCCTCGTGAGCCACGTCTACGGCGAGCACCTCGGCGACACCGGTGCCGGGATCGCGCTGCTGGAACGGCTTGGCGCTTCGCGCGCTGCGCAGGACCATCCCGAAGCGCAGTGCGCCATTGCACGCCACACCGCCGCGCTCCGCCACGTCGCCGGTGACTCCACCGCGACCGCTGACCTCGACGGCGCCGAACGGGTCGGCGCGCTGGCTGCCGCGGCGGCGATGCAGGCCGGCCGCAACGCGTTCGATGCCGCGCTCGCGACCTACCGGCAAGCGCTGCATGGCGCCGAGGCCGGACTGCCGGCGGACTCGCCGGCGATCCGCGCGCTCGCGATCGGCGGCAACAACCTTGCCGCCGCGCTCGAGGAGAAGACCGATCGCACGCCGGCGCAGACCGCCGGCATGGTCGATGCGGCCCGTGCCGCGCTCGCCCACTGGAAACGTGCCGGCGGCTGGCTCGAGGAGGAACGCGCCGAATACCGGCTCGCGAACAGCCTGCTGCAGGCCGGTTCGCCGACGGCCGCTGTCGAGGCGGCACGCCGCTGCGTCGCGATCTGCACGCAGCATGCCGCCGGGCCGTTCGAGCGCTTTTTCGGTCACGCGGTGCTGGCGCAGGCGTTGTTGGCGAAGGGCGATGCCGCCGCGTTCGAGACCGAACGGGCGGAAGCCCGAGCCTGCTTCGAGCAGGTCGCGGCCGATGAACAAGGCTGGTGCGAAGCGGAGCTCAAGAAGCTCACGGCTGCGTGAAGACCGGCCGGCCGTACCGTCTCTGTTTGAACATCCTGTACATCAAAAAATTGGAGGTCCCGTGCAGTTGATCGGCATGCTCGATTCGCCCTATGTGCGCCGCGTCGCGATCTCGCTCCAGCACCTCGGCGTGCCGTTCGAGCACCGTTCGGTCTCGGTGTTCCGGGGCTTCGACCAGTTCAAGGGCATCAACCCGGTCGTCAAGGCACCGACCCTCGTCTGCGACGACGGCACCGTGCTGATGGACTCGACGTTGATCATCGACTACGCCGAAGCGATCGCGCCGCCCGGCTCGAGCCTGATGCCGGGCGCAGCGCCGGCCCGGCTGCGCGCGCTGTACCGCATCGGCCTCGCGCTCGCGGCCTGCGAGAAGGGCGTACAGATCGTCTACGAGCGCAATGTGCGGCCGCCCGAGAAGCAGCACGAGCCCTGGATGGCGCGGGTGCGCGGCCAGCTCGGCGCGGCCCTGGCGGCACTCGAGGACGAGCAGCAGCGCGACCCGCTGCGGGCCGAGGCCGACACGATCGACCAGGCCGGCATCACGGTCGCGGTGGTCTGGCATTTCTTGCACGCGCTGCTGCCCGACGTCGTCAGTCCCGCATCGTATCCGAGGCTGGTGGCGTTCTCGGCCGCGGCCGAACGGCTGCCGAGCTTCCGCGCCGCACCGCACAGCGACCTGACGGTGGATCCCGCCGCGTCCGGTGCCGGGCCGCGATCGACCGCAGCGGCGGCCGGCGGCACGTCATGAAGGAGCCAGCGATGGACTCACTCGAAGCGCTCCGGTCGCGGCTCGCACCGCTCTTTCCGGGCCTGATGGGCGTGCAGCTGGTCGAGGTGACGCCCGAGCGCGTGCGCGCGACGCTGCTCGTGCGGCCCGACCTCTGCACCACCGGCGACTCGATGCACGGCGGCGCGTTCATGGCATTCGCCGACACGCTCGGCGGCGTCGCGACCTTCGTGAACCTGCCGCCGAACACGCGCACCACGACGATCGAATCGAGCACCAAGTTCCTGCGCGGCGCGCCGGTCGGCTCGACCGTGCAGGCCGAGTGCACCGCCTT
>JBDSAB010000649.1:0-12416 GCA_039922395.1 Caldimonas sp. | reverse complement strand
TCTCCGCCATGGCAGAGTCGCCGTGAGCCGGCCGCAAAAGGGAACCGTCTTGCAGGAAACTGATCACATCGTCCGGCGCGGAAAGCCCTTGTGACCGAACCTCCCCGCATTCCCGACTCTGAGGCCGGATCAGGTTGTCATCCGACGCGGTGGATCGCGCAATTCATCGCTGTGCCTGCACCGTCCCATCGCTCCCATTCAGGACAGTCGGATCTTCGCGCCACCTTCACGTGCGTTGTGCGGCTCTCACTTCTGTATCTCTGCCTGGCCGTCTGCATGACATCGGGGTCCGCGCGCCCCGCCGGTTCCTTTGCAGAAGACATCGGCACGATGGAGTCGGTGGTGGCGTCATCGCTCCAATGCATCGACGACCTTTCGGGCTCCGGAGCGCCTGACTTGGCGCACATGACGGACGCTCAGGACGATTCGGCCCCATCGCCCGCCCCAGCACCTGGAAGCGCCGACAGTCGCAAGCGATTTCCACGTGTGCTGTGGATCGCGTTCACCTCGGCACATCCCTCACCCGGCGAACGCCCCCCGGCGTCTTTCTCCTTCCCGTCCTGAGACCTCAGGACTTGTCGCCCCACGTCTCGGCGTGGGGCTATCGACCATGGATTGGAGAAAAGCTGATGGAACTGTTCCGCCCGTTGGGCTGGCGCGTCGACGCGCTCGCATCGCCGAGAAAGGCCACGATCGAAGGAATCCCGGACGAGATTCGCAGGATCCGCTACCCGTTTCGAATGCTGCGGTACTGGTTTGCGCTCGAGCTGCTGCGCGAGGAGGCCGAGACTCGTGGCAGTTCGCCGTTGCAGGTCGGCGAGATCGGAATCGACCAGGGCCAGATGCTCGCCTTTTCACGCGCCGCGCTGACCCCGGAAAGTCAGCGCAGACCCTGGTCGACGTGGAACGGCATCGACTGTTGTCCGCCCACTGAGAGATTGCAAAACGTCGGGTACGACCGCCTGATTCAGTTGGAACTCGAGGACCGTGCCGCAATGGCGCGGCAGCCGCACGAGGCTTACGACGTCGTCATTCTGTTGCACGTTCTCGAGCACCTCTTCGATCCTCTAGCTGCGTTGACAGATGTCGCGAAATGGGTCAAGCCGGGCGGCTTGATCATCGGCGGAAGCCCTGGAACGCCCGAACTCGCGCGCGACTTGTGGCAGCGCCGCATTCGCCGGACCGCCCGCCCACGCGGCCACGTCAGTGTGATCTCGCCCCATCTCTTGCGGCACTGGTCGAAGGCGCTCGATGTTGACACCGAGTTGCTGAACGGCGCGTTCTTCATGCGGCGCAAGGGCTTTGCGCTCGAAAACCAGGCATGGTGGCTGCGGACGAACCTCGCGTTCGGAGCCTTGTTTCCATCCTGGCCTGGGGAGCTCTACTGGTCGTGGCGGAAGCCGACTTGAATGGGTCGACTTGCAACAACCTTTCAGAGTCAAGCGCCAGTGCCACGGAAGCAGCTGGACTGGACTGTCCTGTGTACCAGCGGTCCACCTTGCGAATTGCGTGAGGGCTGCGCCAAAAGCTGACGAGTGGACGTCCTGGCTGCGCAGGGACCGGCGATGCGCTTCTAGGCGGAAGTCGAGACGCTGTTCGCGCCCACTACTCGATGACCTTATGGGCGCGAAACACGACCGACTGCGGGATCGTGATTCCGAGCGCTTTCGCGGCCTTCAGATTTACCACCAGCTCTAACTTGGTCGGCTGTTCGACGGAAAGATCGCTGGGCTTGATGCCCTTGAGGATCTTGTCCACGTAGGTGGCAGCGCGCCGGAACAAGTCGGCACGGTCTGGCCCATAACTCACAAGACCGCCAGCGTCCGCGAATTCCGATGACTGATATATCGACGGCAACCGGCTCTTCGCCGCAAAGTCCACGATTCGCTTGAGATTCGTAGAGATCACCGGGTCTGGCAGGATGGCAAGAGCGCCGGCGCGCGCCAGGATTGCCCCTTCGAACGCTTTGTCCAAATCGTTGGGGCTCTGTACCTCCAGCGAATGAAGCTGGATTCCCAGCTGCCGTGCTGGTTGTTGGTTTTCTTTCCAACCGAGTGTGGCGCTTGCGCTCTGTGGATTCCAGAGCACAGCCACGATGGAGAGATTGGGAACTATCTCCTTGAGCAACTCCAGCCGTTTCCCGCCCAACTCCTGGAGCATTTGAGATAACCCAGTGACATTGCCGCCCGGCCGAGCGAGGCTTTCAACCAGTCCACTCGCAACAGGGTCGCCCCCAGCCACCATGACTATAGGGATAGCCCTTGTAGCTCGTTGAGCAGCCAGAGCATCGGAAGTGGCGGTAGTGACGATGACGTCAACCTTGAGACGGACAAGATCGGCCGCGAGGTCAGGGAGGCGATCGTGTCTACCCTCCGCATAGCGGTACTCGATGCTGATGTTCATACCCTCGACCCATCCGAGCTCGCGGAGACCGCGCTGGAAGGCCGGGTACGAGGCAGCGTAAACGGATGGCGAGAATCCCGAGAGCAGTCCTATCCGGCGGACTGTTGGTGGCGCCTGCGCCCGTACCGCGCTCGACCAGGCGACCACGCCGGCTCCGAGTGCAATGAGCAATTCCCGACGACGTGTGGTCATGCGATCCAACCTTGCCCCTACCTACGGGACCAATGCTGACACAGTGCCGTGGTACGTTTGCGAGTGACAGCGCTTGGCCGATTGCCATCAGCTGATCGTGCGCCTAGTCATCAGCCGTGTGGGCTGCTTAGCGGACACCGGGCTTAAGCGCTCGAGTGCTCCCTCTCGATCCAAGCGGCGACATTCGTCGCTCTTCGCAAGTGCGGAGCGGGAGAAGCGCCTCCGTGCTGCGAACCAGTTCCGTCGCGTCCGCTTGTCATCGGCAAGCGGCGCTTGCATACTCAGCGCACTCGAGAAGAAGCATGCAGCGCGCGGAGGTCCGTCGATGCGCACTGCAGTCGCACGACACGTTCTTGGGTGCTTGTCGCCGTCAGGATCAGACTGGGAAGTGAGAAGACTCTGCAATGCCGCTCTTCACGCGGCGGCGAGTGAGATCGAGCACGTCGGCTCAGGACGCAGCGACAAGGACACACCGTGATTCAAAGAAGGGAGATCGTCAGTGCGCTCCTCAGCGCTTCCCTTCTTGCGCCGCTAAAGACGGTGGCGCAGCAGCCACGCAAGGTTTGGCGCGTTGGCTATCTTTCCGCGGGTGCTCGCTCGCCAGACGGAGCGCCGCCTGCGGCGTTTCGCCAGGCGCTCAACGACCTCGGATACGTCGACGGCCAGAACGTCACCTACATCGGGCGATGGGCCGAGGGGAAGATCGACCGACTCTCGACGCTCGCCTCCGAACTCGTCGGAATGAAGGCCGACGCCATCGTAGCCTTCGGAGGAGGGCCAGCCGCCCAGGCGCTCAAGCGGACAACGTCGTCCATTCCCATCGTCTTTGCCGGTGCTGGCGATCCAGTGGGAGTCGGCCTGGTCGACAGACTTTCGCACCCCGGAGGCAATGTCACGGGTATCAGCGCGCAGGCGACCGAGTTGAGCGCCAAGCGGCTGGAACTCCTGAAGGCCATGGTGCCAAGGGCGACCCGAATCGCGGTTCTCTGGAACGCCGACGATCCCGCAATGACCCTGCGCTACCAGCAGATCGAGAGAGCGGCACCGGTGCTCGGCGTGACGCTCCAGGCCCTGGGGGTACGTGAGCCCGATGACTTCGAGGTCGCCTTCTCGACCATGCTCAAGGAGCGTCCCGAGGGGCTGTTGCTGGTCACCGACTCGCTCACCTCGCTGAATCGCCAGCGGGTCATCGGCTTCGCTGCCGAACAGAACATTCCGGTGATGTACGAGTTCGGCTATCTGGTCAGAGACGGCGGCCTGATGTCATATGGCCCGGACGATGCCGATACGCTGAGGCGGGCGGCACAGTTCGTCGACAAGATCCTGAAGGGCACGAAGCCCGGCGACTTGCCCGTGGAACAGCCGACGAGGTACTACCTGGTCTTGAATCTCAAGACCGCGCGTGGACTCAGGTTGACGGTTCCGCAGTCGATACTTCTCAGCGCCGACGAGGTCATTCCGCAGTAGCGAGAAGTCAGAACTCTGTGCGTAGCCAAGAAAGCGAACGGCGACCTGTCAGTCAGTCGAATGCTAGAAGCCTCATAGGCTCATATGTCGCTTCCGCTGGCGCATCCAGGGAACCGCCTACTTCGTAGGCAAGGCCAGTCAAGGCGTCGCGGGCAAAAAATGCGATCTGCATTCCGGCAAGAAAGGGCACGTGAATGCGATCGAACTCCGGCATTCCGAAGTCGGTCAGCCGCACACTCGTCTGCGACCACGCAGTCTGCGAATTTTCGTTGGCGGCGCTTGCCCGATAAGCCGATTCGAAAGCCGATGGTTCCGTGATGACCTCGTAGGCATCACCTCTGGCGAAATGGTTGTAGACGACGGCCAGTGCACCTGCGGCCACGTCGCCTTCGGTGATCAAGGACGGATGCGCCGCAATCAGATCGGCGACGGAATCGAACATCCTTCCGCCGGCAAAGACCGCCGGGTTCGAAGATTGAGAGTGGTAAACCAGTTCAACGTCAATAGTCGTCATCGCTGGCCTCGCGCGCGCTCGATCAGGGTGGTCATGAAATGATCGCCCAGGATTTGCAGAGCCACTCCGCCGCGCCACCCGACGGTTCTTTGAGAATGCCGCCGGGGTCGATGCGCTCGAAGAAGTTGAGATCACCGGTGATCGGGTCGGGCACCATGACAAAGTAGACGTGAAAATCGGGCCGACCCCAATTGGTGTCGGCAATGACGAACTGCGGCACGTCCAGCTCTTCGATCATTCGCCGCTTCACCAGGGAGTCGGCTTCCGCGCCCTTCAGGCGCTGCGCTTCGGTCGGGTGGCCCATGCCGGCACCGGATGCGAACCGAAGCGCCATGCCGAGATAGGACTGATATTCGCCCGGCGTCATGTCACGGTCGGGCGGCTCCTTCATCAACTGCGCCAGCAACCCGGCATCGTCGCCCGCCAGCGCCGTCGCATCCTTGCGAAACATCGACAGCAGTCGCGCCTGGGGCAACGGGGTGGCGTGCAGTGCCTTGCCCTTGTCGACCACTTGCCGCTTGAAGTTGGCTTCCAGTTCCTTCTCGCCGCCATCGAGCAGCGGGGCGAGCGATGGGTGCGTCGGCAGCCCGTTGAAGCCATGCTGACCGACGGTCCGCATCACCACCATGTCCTCGCCCTGGTTGCGACGGGCGAAGAAGCTCTTCATCGTATTGAGCATGACTGCCTCTGCCCGACCGGGTTTGACGGCATTCTTCTCCACTTCCTGCGTCATTTCAGTCTGTTTGCCATCCAGGCCGTGTATGACGGCTGCCGCCTCATGGGTCTGGCCACCGGCCGTAGGCTGCCAGGGGCTGTTGCCTCCCTTCAAGCAGGCATCGAGAAAAAACTTCTTCGTCGTCGCACGATGCTGGTCGCTCAGTTCGGTGCCGTGATCGCGCAGAATCTCGAGGAGGATCGGTTCGATGTTCGCCCAGTACTTGTCGCCGGCCTCTTCCTCGGCATTCTTCTTGACTTGTGCCAGCGCGGCATTGCGCGAGTCCGCGTCGAAGACGTCGCTGACCGGGGCAACCTTGGCTTCGACTGCGCCGAAGTCAGGGGTGATGACATCGCCCGTCTTGGTTGAGCGCATGACGTAGACGCCCGCTTCGGAGCGACCGTCGGCGCCGATTGGCGTGCTGCGCGACGGGTCGTAATCGAAGTCGACCGCCTTGCTGATGGCACTGGCAAGGCGGGAAACCAAGTCCTGGTTCAACTCTCCTTGCGCGAACGCGGACGCTCCCTTCTTCGGTGCGCTTCGAATGATCGACGGCGGCAACCCGTTCGAGATGGCACGCGTGTTCCGCTCGAGGAGGAGCGCGCGCTTGCTGCTCCGCTCGGATTTCGCCGTCGCGGTGGCGGCGGAATATTCGAGACTGCGGATCAGCGGGTCCCCCGTCACATTGGGGTTGTTGACGGCAGGCACGGGGTCGCCCTTGCGGGGTCGATAGATGCCTTCGCAGGCGATTCCCTTCAAGGCTTTCAGCGCTTCAAGCGGCCGGGTCTCGCGCAAGGCAATCACACCGGACGTCGCGAAGCACGACCCGACCTCACCTTGGTAGACCGGTGTCAACATCGCGTTCATCACGGCAGCCCGCGTTGCCTGCTGACTCGGTGTGCTGTCGCGCTGGCCGTTCGATCGGGCCACCATGGCGGCCGCCGGGCTGGCGTTGACCGGTGCCTCGACACGCCGGAGTTCGTGCGCTGCCTCGGGCGTGGTCTCGAAGAAGGCGAGCGTCCGCTGCATGTGAGCCGCCTGAACCGGCGTCGGCGACGCGAGCGCATCGGGATGGAACATCACGTCGAGCAAGGCATTGCGACCGGCCGCAATGTCGAGCGTCCCGTCCGCTCGCAACGCGGCTTGACGAACGTGCCCGGTGCGCGCCTCGCGCCGAGCTTCGGCGTTTTCGCTCTTGCCGCCCAACTCAATCGCTTCCCGCATGCGACCTTGCGCCAGATAGCCAGGTAGCGCGTCCATGGTGGCCGCATCGCAACTACCGGATGCCTGCACCAGACGGCTCGCGTACGCAGGCGGCAACTTCGCATCGTCAAGAAAGTTGCATACGATCGTTCCGCAGCGGGCGACCGAATCCGGATGCTCGGCCTTCGTCGCAGCCGCAAGGCAGTCGCGCGCGATGGCGGGGTTCTTGCCGAACAGCGCAATGATCTCCGAGGCTGCAGGCCCCTTGATCTCCCGGCCGTGGCCAGCGGAAAGCGGGCCGTTCCGGAGCGCGTCCATCAAGTCACTGACCGCCCGCGCGGCCTCGACCTTGCCTTTCGTACGCTCAAGATCCGCCACCCGGCGCTCCGTGAGCAACTGGGCCATTTCAAGCCGTTCCCTCAACGCGCGCACCTGCTCGTTTTCCTCGTCGGGCTGACTGAGGGCACTCAGTTGCCCCGGGCGTATGGCAGCGCCGCGATTGCCGCGGCGCCCACTCGGAGCGCCAGCATCTGCATTCCCCGCGGCCAGCATCATCTCCTTCAGGATTTCGTTCTCGCTGTGCTTCGACATGGAAATGGCGGCTTCCTTCTGCTTGACCTCCACCTCCACGGCTTTCAGCGCCAGATCATCGATCTCGCCGCCGACCTGGGTGCGCAGCCCGGCAAGGACGGACACTGCGCTGTTGAAGGCCCCGGGGTTGCTCTTCGACAGCTTCAAAAGCTGGATTCCGACCGGTTGAGCGCCTGCGTCCTCGATGGCCTGTCGCGCGTGCTGGTCGAAGCCCTCTTGCAGCATGGCCTCGAGCTTGGAGAGTGCGAGCGAAGCTTTACCAGAGCTCTGTCTGGCGGCGTCGATACCGTCACCCTCCCGGCGATCGAGACTCGCCCTCATGCTCGCTAGCACTTTTTCGACTTCGCCTGCCAGCACGGTGGCATCGGGCGGGGGCTTGCTGAGCATCGCAAGGCGCGCACGCGCATCGGCGAGGCGCTGTTGCAACTCACCCATCTCGACGCTGACGGCCGCGGAATCCCGCCGACGCACGACGCAGCTTTCGACAATCACCATGCGCTGCTTGCTGGCCTTTCCCAAGGCCAGCACTGCGGTGTCGAGTGCTTGTCGCGTCGGCGGCATCCCTGGCAGAGAATGGCGCAGTTCGGTGCAGAGGTGCGTTAGGCGCAAGACCTCGTTGGGGCCGGCCCCGGGCGGCGGCGTGCCGAGCCAAGAAAGGCTTGAGAAGATGCCTTCCTTCTGCTCCATCCTTGCCAGGAGCTCGTTTGCCTCCTTGCGCAGCAGGGCCGCGCGCTCAACGGCATCGGCAAGCTTCAGGGTCGGCTTTTCGCCCTGCAGTCCGTCCGAAATCTGGTTCAGACGTTGCTCCAGCGAGGCAACGTCAACGCCTGCCTCGCGAAGCCGCCGGGATGTAGCCTTGATGGCCTCCTCCGCACCGAGGAATGCCTTGTAGTCCGTGCGTCCTTGGCGCTTCTTGAGCTCCGCCTTCGACGATTTGGCGGATTTGCGACCGAGGTACTTCTCAAGAAACCGTTCCTGCTTTTCGGTCAGGACGACGTGATCGAATTCCCCGGACATGTGAACCCCCAGGCACCGAAAGACTTTCGCAAGCCAACACGATAGCGTGCCGAGCGCATCGTCACATGCAGTCAACTCCGATCACGGACCCGGCAAGCACGCCAACGAGAGTGCGGTGGCATGGACAACGGGTTATCTGTCCCAGCCAGGAGCGACAGAAGAGTTCTGTGGAGACGCAGCGATCGGCTCGTTGCAGCTTGACTTGAGGCGGGTCAGCACTGTCGTTTCGCGGAGGTTGAAGCCAGGTCGATGGTCGGCCATCGGCGGTGACGACAGTCGTGCGCGACGTGCGCTTCCCTGTGTGGATAGAGCGCCCAGGATCGGCTTCGGTCAGTTGATGCCGATACGAGCCGTCACTCCTGCGGGCTCTGATTCATCGTCAGCTTTCAGCGTGAACGGACGTTCAACACATCGAGGTCAAAGGTCCGAAAAGTAGACGGACATGGTGCCTTCAACCGCAGGCCCACAGCACTACTCTCCGTGTCGGCGCGGAGCACACCTCCAGCTACCATCATTCGCCAAAGAAAAGGGCCGGTCATGGACAAGCTCGAATCGCTGTCACGCGCCATCGACACGCTCAATCGCGTGATCGGCCGAGCCACGGTGTGGCTGATCCTCGGATCCATCGTCATCAGTGCCGGCAACGCCGTGATGCGGAAGTTCTTCGGCCTTACGTCCAACTTCTGGCTCGAGGGCCAGTGGCACCTGTATGGCGCGGCCTTTCTCTGCGCGGGCGGCTATGTGCTCCTCGTCGACGAGCATGTGCGTGTTGACGTGCTGTCACAGCGCTTTGGACCGCGCACCCGAGCCTGGCTAGATTTCGCCGTGCTTTTGTTGTTTGCGCTGCCCGCCTGCGTCCTCCTCGTCGGCCTGGGCGGCTGGCTAGCGACGCGCTCGTGGCAGATCGGGGAAACGTCCTGGCACCCGGGCGGTCCCCCGCACTGGCCCGTGCTCCTGTGCATTCCGCTAGGTTTCGCCTTGCTAGGTCTCCAGGTCCTGTCCGAAATGATCAAGCGCGCCGGTTTCCTGCTCGGGCGGCGCAAGAAACCCAGCTTGGTCGAAACAGATCTGCCGCAGTTTTTTGGTTCACCGTCGACTCGCCGAGCACCGCCGTGACGTGGATCGCGGCCCACTTGGCACCGCTCATGTTTGCGGGCTTGGTGCTGTTGCTGGTCACCGGCGTGCCGGTGGTTTTCGCACTCATCGCTTGCGGCCTCGGCTTCGCGCTCGCTGGCATCGCACTTGACGTGATGCCGCCGGCGCTGCTGGGTGCGTTGTCGCTGCGCGTGTTCGGCATCGTGTCGAGCGAGCTTCTGCTGGCCATTCCTTTCTTCACATTCATGGGGCTCGTCCTGCAACGTTCCGGTATGGCCGAGGACTTGCTGGAGACTGTCGGGCAGGTGTTCGGTCCCGTGCACGGCGGACTGGCGCTCGCAGTGGTGGCCGTAGGCGCGTTGCTTGGCGCAACCACCGGCGTCGTTGCGGCCTCCGTGATCTCGATGGGCTTGATCTCGTTACCGGTGATGCTGCGCAATGGCTACAACCCCCGCATCGCCTGCGGCGTCATCGCGTCGTCGGGAACGCTGGCGCTCATCGTCCCGCCGTCGCTCGTCCTGATCGTAGTAGCCGAACAGCTCGGAACAAGTGTCGGCGAGATGTACCGTGCGGCGCTTGTGCCGGCTGCGCTGCTCACCGGGCTCTATGCCCTGCTGGTGGGGTTGCTCGCTCTCTGGCGGCCGGAGTGGCTGCCGCCGTTACCGGCGCAGCGGCGAACTCTGGCGCAAGCCGACGGCAGCGCGGGATACCTTTCGCTCCTGGCCCTCGTCATGGCGAGCGCCCTGGCCGGCGGGTTCATGCTTGCAAGCTACCCAGCGCTGTTGCGGGCCATCGGCCGTGAATTCGCGCCCCCTGCTGACGAGGTCTTCATGGTGGGATTCGGTGGCGCCGTGCTCGCGGCTTTCGTGCTTGCGCTGCTCGATGCCGGCCTTCGCCTGCGCTGGCTTTCGCCACTCTCGCGGCGGGTCGCGTTTGTGCTGTTGCCGCCCCTGCTGCTGATCTTTCTTGTGCTCGGAACGGTCTACCTTGGCGTCGCGACACCGACCGAGGCGGGCGCGCTTGGTGCCGTCGGCGCCGTGCTGCTGGCGGTGGCTCGACAGCGTCTGACTCCCCGCAACGCCGCTCAGGCCCTTCTCGAAACGAGCAAGTTGTCGTGCATGGTCATGTTCGTGCTGATCGGAGCCACCTTCTTCAGCCATTCATTCCAGGCGCTCGATGGCCGGCTATGGGTCGAGCAGTTGTTCGCCGATCTCCCCGGGGGTCCTGCCGGCTTTCTCATCGTCGTCACGGCGTTGATATTCGTGCTGGGACTCTTTCTCGACTTCTTCGAGATCGCTTTCGTGCTTCTGCCACTGCTCGCGCCGGTAGCGCAAAACTTGGGCATCGACCTGGTTTGGTTTGGGATCCTGGTTGGCGTGAACCTGCAAGCGTCGTTCATGACGCCACCGTTCGGCTTTTCGCTTTTCTTCCTGCGCGGCGTCGCACCTCGGTCGGACAAAATCGATTCGGACAGCGGCAGGCGGATGCCGGGCATCGGCACCAACGACATCTACATCGGTGTCCTGCCGTTCGTGGGCGTGCAGGTGCTGGTGCTCAGCCTGCTCATTGCCTGGCCGGCGCTGGTGCTGCGTGAGACTGCACCTGCCCTCCTCGACGACGCGGCCATAGAACGCGCGCTTCAGATTCCCGCGCCTCAGGTACCGAAGCCGCCGATTGATCCGATGCAGATGCTGATGGAGAGCTTGTCTATGAAGCGGTGAGCCGGGCAGTTCGAAACGAGCGGCGCCACCCGGGCGCCGTGGGTCGCGCGCAGGCGGCGCTGAAGCGAAGGTCGCACCACCACGGAGAGTGTTTCAAGATGTGAACCGAATGGAGGCGCGAAGCGGCCATTACTTACGGGAAAACGTGAGCTTGCCGTCGGTGAACTCGTTCACAAGACTACCTATTTGCGAGACGCCCCGCGGATGCATCGCTGAACACCGCCCATCACCCACTGCCTGGCCCGGATGCGGCCAGGACGACTCTCGACAAGGAGCTTCCCTTGAAACGCAGACTTCTGGCTTCGCTGCTCGGCGCCGCTGCGCTCGCCGCGCCGCTGCACGCGATCGGCGCGGGCATCGGCGCCACCTATCGCCCGATCACAGGCAACCAATGGCTGGTCGACTTCGTGGTCACGGGGGACGGTTCGCCGGCCGTGATCAACAACTTCACGGTGTACTTTCCCGAGACCTCGTTCGCCGGGTTGGCCCTGACGGGCAATCCATCCGGTTGGGACAGTCTGGTCGTGCAGCCCGACGTGGCGCTGCATTCCGCCGGGTTTCTCGACTCGCTCGCGCTGGGCAGCGGCATCACGACCGGAACGTCCCGCGGGGGCTTCGAAGTGCGCTTCACGTTCCTGGGACAGGGCAATCCGCAGGCGCTGAAGTTCGACGTCAACGACGCCGCCTTCAACCCGATCTTCTCCGGCGTCACCTCGGCGGTCGTCGCGATACCCGAGCCGGAAACGGCGTGGCTGATGCTCGCCGGCCTCGGACTTTTCGCGGCCCGTTTTGCGCGCAAGCCGCAGACGACACAACGTTCGGAGAAGTCGGCATGAATCGAATCCATTCGAGCAGCCACGCGCTGGCCATCGTCGCGGCAGCGCTGCTGGCCGCCTGCGGCGGAGGCAGCGGCACCGGCGGCGCCGGCACGAGCAGCGAACCAGCCCTCGCGCCCGGCGTCCCGGAGGCGACCGCGCTGCAGAGCGTGCCGGTCACCGATTCGTCGGCGGTCGTGCAGATCTCGCTGGGCGAGAAGATCAGCGAGACCCGCGTCGGGCGGACGGTCTTCGACTACGTCTACAAGCTCTCGATCAGCGGCGGTTCGCAAGCGCTGAAAGGGCTCGTCGCGAAGCTGAGCGGTGGAGGCGCCGGGACGACGGTCGTGCAAGGCAGCGTCTACATCGGCGACCTCGCAACCGGCCAGAATGCGACGCCGGCAGGCACCGTGACGATCCGGCAGGACCGCACGTCCGCGTTCGATCCGAATGCGCTTGCCTGGACGCTCAACGCGTTCCAGTCGCCGAGCACCGCGACCTGCGCCGGCCTCGCAGCCAACGTCGGCGAAACGGCGCTGTTCCCGTCGACGGTCGGGATCACCTCCGCGACGTTGGTCGCGGCGAGCGGCAACACGCCCGAGCGCTGCAACGTCCTCGGTGTCATCGCGCCGCGCGTGGGCGAAGCCAGCTCGCCGGGTGTCTCGCAAAGCTACGCGATCAAG
>JBDSAB010000648.1:0-4152 GCA_039922395.1 Caldimonas sp. | reverse complement strand
CGTCGAAGCCGGCCGTCGTCGAGGCCCGCGTCCGCGCCGATGCGGCGGTCGGGCCGGTCGCGGTGATGGCGACGTTCTTCCAGGGCACGCGCTACTGCGGCTCGGCGGTCCGCATCGTGCAGGTCGGCGCCGGCGAAGCCGTCGCGGCACCGCCGGCCGCCGCGGTCGGCAAGGTCGCGGTCGAGCCGGACGCCGAACCACCCGATCTCACCGTCCACATCTCGGCGGTCGATCCGGCGCGGCCGGGTTGCCTGCGCTGGCTGGTCGTCACCGAGCGCTTCGACGGCCTGCCGCCGAAGCTCGAGGCGACGATCGAACTCGGCCGCGAGCCGGCGGCCGAGGCGACGGCGCTGTTCAAGGCGTTCGCGGTCCTAGAGAGGGGCCAGCACCGCGAGCGCATCGAGGGCTTCGGCTCGCGCCTCTGGAGCCTCGCGCCGCCGATGTTCCGCGCGGTCTACTGGGCGCTCGCCGATCGCCATGCCGATCGCCCGCTGACGATCCAGTTCATCTCCGACGAGCCGCACCTGCCGTGGGAGCTGATGCGACCGGTCCGCGAAGATGAGAGCGAGATGCATCCGCCCCTCGCACTGCGCCATGCGGTCGCGCGCTGGATCAAGCGCTGGGACGGCTACATGCGCAACCGCCTGCCGCCCGGCCGCCTCGTCACGATCGCGCCGAAGTACGCGAGCGCGAGCCGCGTGCTGAAACGCGCGCAGACCGAATCGGAAAGGCTGGTCACCGACTTCGCGGCGCAGCGCACCGACGGCACGCGCGCGGCGGTGCTGAAGCTGCTCGAGAACGCGACGCCGGCCGAGCCAGTCTCGATCCTGCACTTCGCCGGACATGGCCAGTTCGCACCGGATGCGGCCATCGACTCGAACATCAAGCTCGAGGATGGTTCGCTCGCTGCCTCCGAGATCGAGCGACCGGAAGTGCGGCTCGGTCGCGCCTGCCGCACGCTGGTCTTTTTCAACGCCTGCGAAGTCGGCGCGGCGGGCGCGGTGTTCGGCGAGGTCGGCGGCTGGGCCGACGCGTTCATCGGCCGCCAGTTCGGCGGCTTCATCGCGCCGCTCTGGTCGGTCGACGACGAGGATGCCGGCGTCGTCGCGACCGAATTGCTCGAGCGGATCGGCAAGCGCCATGAACCGATCGGTGCCGCGCTGAGGGAGATCCGCGCCGCGCACGGCGCGACCTCGCCGACGTTCTACTCGTACCTGTACTACGGAGACGTGACCGCGCGGTTCGCGGCGCGCTGATCGGGTGCGGCTCTTCGCCGCAGCCCTCAGGCGTGCTCGACCCGCGCCAGGTGCTCGTGGATGCTGGCGACCACCGCCGCGCCTTCGCCGATCGCGCCACCGACGCGCTTGACCGACCCCGAGCGCACGTCGCCGACCGCGAAGATGCCCGCGATGCTCGACTCGAGCGGTGCGCGCTGGCCGGCCGGCCCGGCCTGTGCGCAAGCCCGCCCGGTGACGATGAAGCCGGCCTTGTCGAGCTCGACCTCGCACTCGCTGAGGAACGTCGTCTCCGGTTCGGCGCCGATGAAGAGGAAGAGATTGCGGCTCGCGCGACGTTCCTCGACACCGCTCTGGCGGTCGCGCCAGGTCACGAACTCGAGCCCGGCCTGTGCGCTGCCTTCGAGCCGCGTCAGCTCCTTCCAGGACAGCAGCTCGATGTTCGGCGCCGACGTGATGCGGTCGATCAGGTAGCGCGACATCGTCGCGGCGAGCCCGTTGCCGCGGACGAGCATCGTGACCTTCGCGGCGTGCGCCGACAGGTAGACCGCGGCCTGCCCCGCGGAGTTGCCGCCGCCGACCAGCACGACCTCCTGCTGAGCGCATATCTTGGCCTCGATCGGCGAGGCCCAGTACCAGACGCCGCGACCCTCGTAGTCGCGCAGCTCGGCCAGCTCGGGCCGGCGATAACGGGCACCGGTCGCGACCACCGCGGTGCGGCAGCGGATGCGGCGTTGGTCCGCGAGCGTCAATACGATTTCCCCGCTCGGCACCTCGCTTGAACAGTCGAGGCCGACCACCTTGGCAGGGATCAGCATCTCGGCGCCGAACTTCTGCGCCTGCACGAACGCGCGGCCGGCCAGCGCCTCGCCCGAGATGCCGGTCGGAAAGCCCAGGTAGTTCTCGATCCGCGCGCTCGCCCCGGCCTGTCCGCCATAGGCCCTGCAGTCGATGACGATGACGCGCAGCCCTTCCGAGGCGGCATAGACCGCGGTTGCAAGGCCGGCCGGGCCGGCACCGACGATCGCGACGTCGTGCAACTCGTCGTGCGCGAGCGAGTCGACCATGCCGAGGCAGCGCGCGACCTCGTCGTCGCTCGGATTGCGCAGCACCGTGCCGTTCGGGCAGACCACGGCGACGTCGCGTGAATCGGCGACGTACTGCTCGACGAGGACCTGCGCGTCTGCCTCCTCGTCCGGCGACAGCAGATGGTGCGGATAGCCGTTGCGGCGCAGGAAGTTCTGCAGCCGCACGATCGCCGGCGAGGCCGGATCGCCGATCAGCACCGCGCCGCTGTGCTCACCCTCGATCAGTGCAACCCGGCGCAGGATCAGCGCGCGCGTGATCCGCTCGCCGAGATCGGCTTCGGCAATCAGCAGCGCACGCAAATGCGCGGGATCGACCAGCAGCACCTCGACGTCGGTCTCGGCATGGCCGTCCACCAGCGACGGCCGGCCCGACAGCTGGCCGACCTCGGCGAGAAACTGGCCCGCGCCATAGCGCACGACCGGCACGACGCGGCCCAGACCGTCGCGCTGGGTCACATCAATCTCGCCGGCGAGCAGCACGAACATGCCGGGGCTCGTCTCGCCGGCCGAGACCAGCTTGTCGCCGCGGGCGTAGCGATGGCGGACACCGAACCGGCAGATGCGGGCGAGGTCCGCCGCGTCGAGGGTCGGGAACAGCTGGTCGCGCCGGGTGTCCATCATCGATATGAAGCCGGGCAATCCCACCACTGTCGTTTCTCCTTCGGCAGTAACCACTGCCATTCTGCCGATCGTTTGCACCGCGTGCGCGGCGCGGTTGCTCAGCGGCCCGCGCGGGCAGCGCCGGCCAGGCGCTGCAGAAGGTCGGCAGTCGGCGCATCGGCCGGGAAGAAGGTCTCGAGTGCGAGCTCGGACAAGGTGACGTCGACCGGCGTGCCGAACACCGTGGTCGTGCTGATGAACGACAGCCGGCCGTCGGGCGTGTCGAGCACCAGCGGCACGACGACGTGCTGATTCGGCGTGGGCTCGTCCTGGCGCGGGCCGGGGTAACCGCGCAGCTCGTCGGCGAGCGCGCTCAGTTCGTCGTCGCCGCTCGCGACGATCTGCTGGCGCAGGCGCTCGAGCACGTGCGCCCGCCAGGCCCCGAGGTTGACGATGCGCGGCGCGAGCCCGTCCGGATGCAGACTGAGGCGCAGCACGTTGACCGGCGGCTGCAGCAACGCCGGCGCGGCACCCGCCATCAGCAGCGGCACCGCGCGGTTGTACGAGACCAGCGTCCAGTGGCGATCCACGGCGAGTGCCGGGTAGGGCTCGTGGCCCTTCAGCACGAGATCGATGGCCTGGCGCGCCGCGGCCATCGCCGGCTCGTCGAGGCCGCGCTCGCCATACATCGGCGCGAAGCCGGCGGCGACGAGCAGACGGTTCCGTTCGCGCAGCGGTACGTCGAGCCGGTTCGCCAACCGCAGCACCATCTCGCGGCTCGGCGCGGCGCGGCCGGTCTCGACGAAGCTCAGGTGGCGCGTCGAGATCTCGGCTTCGCCGGCGAGGTCGAGCTGGCTCAGGCGACGGCGCAGGCGCCAGTCGCGCAGCAAGGTGCCGACGGGCAGGGCGGTGGCGGTGTTCATGCGATTCACGATAGCGGAGGCTCCGGTGCTTCTCCATGACGTCCCAGGTAATCGACCGGCCTCGCTTCGCTTCGCACCATGAAGGCCTGTCGCGATCCAGGCCGGCCATCGGGGCCGAGCCGGCACGACGATTCAGGAGCCTTCCATGACCTCGTCCTCTTCGATCCAGCCCACTGCCTTCCTGCGCCGCGTGCTGATGGCCGACGCCGGCATCAGCGCCGCCGTCGGCGCGCTGATGGCCGCCGGTGCCGGACCCCTGCAGCGGCTGACCGGCCTGCCCGCGACCTTGCTGATCCCGGCCGGCCT
>JBDSAB010000647.1:0-9785 GCA_039922395.1 Caldimonas sp. | reverse complement strand
CGCGCGAAGCCGACCTGCGCGCTTACGCAGTCGCGCGCCACGCGGGCAGCGCGCCGACCAGCACGAACCGCCGCCTGACGGTCTTCAAGCGCTACTACCGCTGGGCCTTGCGCGAGCACCTGCTGGAGGCCGATCCGACCCTCAAGCTGAGCGCGGCGCGCCAGCCGCTGCGGGTGCCGAAGAGCCTCAGCGAGGCCCAGGTCGAGGCGCTGCTCGGCGCGCCCGACGTCGAGACGCCACGCGGCCTGCGTGACCGCACGATGCTCGAGCTGATGTATGCGAGCGGCCTGCGCGTCAGCGAGCTCGTCACGCTGAAGACGGTGCACCTGAGCCTCAGCGACGGCGCGCTGCGGGTCACCGGCAAGGGCTCGAAGGAACGGCTGGTGCCGTTCGGCGAGGAGGCACAGAGCTGGCTGCAGCGCTACATCGCCGAGGCCCGCGCCGCGATCCTCGGCGGCCAGTCGAGCGACGCGCTGTTCGTCACGGCGCGCGGCGGACCGATGACGCGGCAGATGTTCTGGAAGCTCGTGAAGGCGCACGCGGGGCTGGCCGGCATCGTCGCGCCGCTGTCGCCGCACACCTTGCGCCACGCGTTCGCGACCCACCTGCTGAACCACGGCGCCGACTTGCGCGCGGTGCAGATGCTGCTCGGCCACGCCGACATCTCGACGACGACGATCTACACGCATGTGGCGCGCGAGCGCCTGAAGGCGCTGCACGCGGCGCACCATCCGCGCGGCTGAGGCGTCAACGCTGACGTTCTCCGCGCAAGAGCGCCGGAGAGCCGCCCGGATGCCATTGATGAAATTGCGCGGACGCCGATGCGATGTCGCGCGGTCTCGACCTACTGCAGCTTGATCTCGCCGTCGAAGCGGACCTTCAGGCCGAGCGCCGGAATCTCGAGCGTCGCGTCGACCGGAAAGGCCTCGGTGCCGGCGATGCGACCTTCCTTGATCGCCTTGTCGACGGACTGCTCGATCTCGCGCTGCGAGCCGACGCCGACCGTCTTCAGGAATTTGCGCAGGCTGATGTTGAAGACTTCTTCGTCCATGACGGGCTCCGGTGATGCGATGTGAGGATCATCGCAGCGATCCGCCCGCGCGCCGGTTCGACCGGCGCCGACCCTTGCGGCGCCGCGGTCCCGAGGGTCAGCTGTCGATCAGGTAGTTGCCGGCTTCAAAACGAACCGGCTCGGCCGCCGGATCGAACGAGACGCCGAGCGGATCGTCGCCGGCCCGGACGCGTTCGACCTGGCGCTGCAGCAAGCGCCGCAACATCACGATGCCGCGGTCGCTCGAGGCCAGATGCTCTTCCGCATGTGACGCGATCGCCCCCTGGCTGACCTGCGCTTCGTAGTCGCCGGGAAAGTCGCGGTGCTCGGCTTCGCTGAGCTCCTCCCAGAGCTTGCCATTGAGGCGCGAGCGCACGCGCGCGAGGTCCCCGCTCTGGCGCACCCGCCCCGCGGTGTAGATGCGAAAGCTTGTGTCGTCGATCGGCAGCACCCAGCCGATCGATTCGACCCGGCCACCCGCGCCGAGGCGCGGATTCGGGATCACGCGCAGGGCCGGCAACGCCGCTTCACTGACGCGCCGCAAGGTCTTGCCGTTGTCGAGCGGGCGCAGCGACGTGACCTTGACGCCGGTGTCGGCGAGTTCCCAGGTCACCTTCGGCATCAGTCCCATCTGCTCGACGAACTGGGTACCGCTGAAGCTCGAATGCAGGATCACGACGTGGAACGGGTCGACCAGGTTCTCGTAGTGCTGCAGCCAGTTGCAGGGAATCAGCGCCGGCCCGCCCCCGCCGATGCTGTTGGCGTCGGCCTCGACGAACTCGCCGTCTTCGAGCCGTTCGAGCGCGTCGTAGCGCGGCAGGACCGGCTTCCTCTCGGGCGGGCCGAGGTAGGCGAAAACGAGGCCGTAGCGCTCCTCGACCGGGTACCAGGGCTGGCGCACCGTCACCCGTCGCTTCGCGCCGAGATCGGGCTCGCACGGCTGCTCGAGGCAATGCCCCTGCACATCGAAGAGCCATCCGTGGTAGCAGCAGCGGATGCCGCGCTCCTCGACCTTGCCGTAGTAGAGCGACGCGCCGCGGTGCGCGCAGTTCGGGTGGACGAGGCCGGGGCGGCCGGTCTTGTCGCGGAAGAGGATCAGGTCCTCGCCGAGCACGCGCACCTGACGTGGCGTGTCCGACGCATCGCCGGTCAGGCCGACCGGATGCCAGAAGCGCCGCAGCAGCTCGCCCATCGGCGTGCCGGCGCCGACCTGTGTCAGCACCGGGTCGGGTTGACGCGGCTTGAGTCCATAGGCCGTTCCGGTGTCGAACTGGATCGGCTGCCACCCATCGGCGGCGGCTGGTACATCGGTGCGGTTCGATTCGTTCATTCCGCGCTGACTCCAGCCGCCTTGATCAGATCGGCGACACGCGGATAGTCGGCCTTGTAGTTCGTGATGAACTCGCGCGGGCCGTTGCCGAGCGGCTCGAAGCCGAACTGCGCGAGGCGCTCCTGGACGTCCGGCATCCGCGTGATCTCGCGCAGCGCGCTGGTCCATTCGTCGAGGATCGGCTGCGGCGTCTTCGCCGGTGCATAGACACCGATCCAGCTGTCGAGGTCGAAGCCGGGGTAGCCCTGCTCGGTGAAGGTCGCGACGTTCGGCATCGTCCGGACCCGCTTCGAGCCCGTGATGCCGAGCACCTTGATGCGGCCGGCCTGCGCGAGGCCGCGTGCGGTCGCCGGGTTGGCCCAGGCGAGGCCGAGCGTCTCGCCGAACAGGTCGTTGTGCGCGGCGGCCTCGGCCTTGTACGGCACGTGGACAAGGTCGATGCCCGATTGCCGCTTCAGCAGCTCGCCGAACAGGTGCGCGTTCGAGCCGTTGCCCCAGGTCCCGTAGGTCAGGCCCGGATGCGTCTTCGCGTAGGCGATGAATTCGGCAACGTTCGAGTACGGGGCATTGGCGCGCGCGATCAGCATCGGGCCGCCGGTCGCGAGCTGCGAGAGCGGCTCGAAGTCCTTGATCGGGTCGTACGGCAGCTTCGGCTGCAGGATCGCGTTGTTGATGTGGGTCAGCGGCAGCGTGATCATCACGGTATGCCCGTCGGGGGCGGCCTTCGCGACCGCATCGGCGGCGAGTGTGCCGCTCGCGCCGGGCTTCGCGTCGACGACGACCGACTGGCCCCAGCGTGCCTTCAGCTTCTCGCCATAGAGACGCGCGATCGAATCGATCGGGCCGCCGGCGGTGCCGAACGGCACGATCCGGATGACGTGGTTCGGGAACGTTTGCGCGCGTGCGACGTGCGGCGCACCGATCAGCAGCGCGGTCCCGAGGGCGAGCAGGCAAGCGCGCCATGTCGTGCGCAGCGGGTGAGCAGAAGCAAATCGAGGCATGGTGTCTCCGGCGAATTCGTGACCTCCACAATAGGGCATCGCCGCCCGCACTGCATCGATGAAAGACCCGTCCCCCACGACCCCGACGCGGCGCGCCGATCGGCATGCCGGGCTGTTCGAAGGCGAGGACGGCGCCTGGCGCTGCGCCTGGTGCCGGGCGACGCCGCTCTACCGGCGCTACCACGACACGGACTGGGGCTTCCCGGGCACCGACGACACGCGGCTGTTCGAGAAGCTCTGCCTCGAAGGCTTCCAGGCCGGCCTGAGCTGGCTGACGATCCTGAACAAGCGCGAGGCGTTCCGGCACGGCTTCGCCGGCTTCGATGCCGAGCGCGTCGCCGCGTTCGATGCGCACGACATCGCGC
This sequence comes from Caldimonas sp., assembly GCA_039922395.1. GTDB lineage: Bacteria > Pseudomonadota > Gammaproteobacteria > Burkholderiales > Burkholderiaceae_C > Schlegelella_A. The sequence continues at coordinate 6,038 of JBDSAB010000647.1, read as the reverse complement.
GCCTGCTCGCCGATGCCGGCATCGTGCGCCACCGCGGCAAGATCGAATCGACGATCAACAACGCGCGCCGCGTGATCGAGCTTCGGCGTGAGTTCGGATCGCTGGCCGCGTACGCATGGCGCTTCGAGCCGAAGCGCAGCGCCCGACCGCGTCGGATGACGCATGCCGCGCTGCTCGCGCTCGGCTCGTCGCCCGAGTCGACCGCGATGTCGAAGGACCTGCGCAAACGCGGTTGGAGCTTCGTCGGGCCGACCACCGTCTATGCGTTCATGCAGGCGATGGGGCTCGTCAACGATCACCTCGAGAACTGCCACGTCCGGGTCGAGGCGCTGCGCCAGCGTGCTGAACTGACACCGCCAGCCCCGGCCTGACTCGGCCCCCGGCCCCGGCCAGGCCAGCCGGCGACCCCTGCGTGACTCAGCCCGCGACGAGCGCGCTGAAGCGGTCGAGGTCGACGTTGCCGCCGCTGATCAGCACCCCGACGCGCTTGCCAGCCAGCGCCGCCTTCATGCGCCGCGCGGCGGCGAACGCGAGCCCTCCGGTCGGCTCGACGATCATCTTCATGCGCGAGGCGAAGAAGCGCATCGCATCGACGAGCTCGGCATCGGTCGCGGTCAGCACGTCGTCGACGTCGCGGCGGATGATCTCGAACGTCAGGTTGCCGACCGCCTGGGTCTGCGCGCCGTCGGCGATCGTCTTCGGCGTGTCGATGCGAACGATCTTGCCGCTGCGAAACGACTGCTGCACGTCGTCGCCGGCTTCGGGCTCGACGCCGTAGAGCTTGCAGCCCGGCGCCAGCGCCCGCGTCGCAAGCGCCGAGCCGCTCAGCAGACCGCCGCCACCCAGGCAGACGAACAGCGCGTCGAGCGGGCCGATCTCGTCGAACAGCTCCTTCGCTGCGGTGCCCTGGCCGGCGATCACGTCGGCGTGGTCGTACGGCGGGATCAAGGTCATGCCGCGCTCGTCGGCGAGGCGACGCCCGATCGCCTCGCGGTCCTCGCGGTAACGGTCGTAGATGACGACGTCGCCGCCGTAACCGCGCGTCGCTGCGATCTTCGAGGCCGGCGCGTCGTGCGGCATCACGATCGTCGCCGGCATGCCGAGCAGGCGTGCCGACAGCGCGATCGCCTGCGCATGGTTGCCGGACGAGAACGCGACGACGCCGGCCTCGCGCTGGCGCCGGTCGAAGCGCGACAGCGCGTTGAACGCGCCGCGGAACTTGAAGGCGCCCATGCGCTGGAAGTTCTCGCACTTGAAGAAGACCTGGGCGCCGAACTCATCGTCTGCCGTGCGCGAGGTCAGCACCGGCGTTCGGTGGGCATGGCCCGCCAGGCGTTCGGCGGCATCGATGACGTCGGCGTAGGTCGGCAGGGTCGGCATCGGTTCGGATCCTTTCACGCGAGCGGTCGCCGGTCGACATCGAGCGGGCCGGAGGCTCGGTCCATTTTCGACGATGCGCCGAATCGCCCGGCTACGATCCGTCGCAACAAAGCGACCCGTCGGGAGGATCCGCACATGACCGCCACGACCACCGGCTTCATCGGCATCGGCAACATGGGCCTCGGCATGGCGCTGCGGCTGCGCGATCTCGGCTTCGCAGTCGGCGTGCGCGACATCGATCCGGAGCGCGAAGCCACGGCCGCGGCACACCGCGCTTCGGTGCATGCGTCGCCGGCGGCGCTGGCCCGGCATTGCCATGTCATCGTCGTCGCTGTTGTCGACGCGGCGCAATGCGAAGCCGTGCTGTTCGGTACGGAAGGCGCCGCGCCCGCGCTGGCGCGCGGTGCCTGCGTGATGCTGTGCCCGACCTTGTCGCCGGCGAGCACCAGCGGTTTCGCGGCGCGCCTCGAAGCGCTCGGCATCGATTGCATCGACGCGCCGATGTCGGGCGGCCCGGCGCGTGCGCGCGATGGCAGCATGAGCCTGATGGTGGCCTGCGCCGACGCGGTGTTCGCCCGCCATCGGGCGCTGATCGAGGCCCTGTCGTCGAAGGTGTTCCGGGTCGGCGCGCGGGCCGGCGACGGTGCGCGCACGAAGCTGGTCAACAACCTGCTGGCCGCGATCAATCTGGCCGGCGCTGCCGAAGCGTTGGCGCTCGCCGAACGCGTCGGTCTCGACCCGGCGCGCACGCTCGACGTCATTGCCCAGTCGAGCGGACAGAGCTGGATCGGCAGCGACCGCATGGTGCGCGCTCTGGCCGGCGACCTGGCGCCGCGTGCACACTCCACGCTGCTCGCGAAGGACACCGGCCTGGCGATCGGGATGGCCACCGATGCCGGCTACGACGCGGTGCTCGGACGGCTTGCTGCCGACACGTTCGATGCGGCGTGCCGGGCCGGCTGCGGCGCGCTCGACGACGCCTGCCTGCTGCAGCGGGCGCGCGATCGACCGCTGCTGCGCTGAGCCATCGACGCGGCGGCAAGCTTCGGCTGCCAGTCGTCGGCACGCCCTTTGCCGGTTCACGGCTCAATCAACCGGAGATGCCCATGGCGACAGAACCGCAGGACGTGAAACGCATCGACTTGGCCGACGAGGCCGCCCTGCGCGAATGGGCGCGCAAACTGGATGCGACGCCCGAGCAGTTGCGTGAGGCCGTCGCGGCGGTCGGTGACCACCCGGACGACGTCGAGATGCACCTGAAGGGCAGCCGCAGCTCGAGCAACAGCGAGCGCGTCGCCCGACAGGGCTAGAGGGCCGGCGCGGTCTCGAGCCCGCTCGCGATCCGCTCGGCGGTGCGGGCGAGCGTGTCGCGCAGCCAGCGCTGCGCGGTGTCCTGCTCGTGCCGGCGATGCCACAGCATGCTGACGTCGATGCCGGGCAAATCGAACGGCAGCTCGCGCACGGCGAGCTCCGACTCGAAGCCGGTCGCCGGCACAAAGCTGCGCGGCAGCACCGTCACCAGATCGGACTTGCGCACCACGGAGGCGGCGCTCGAGAACTGGTTCACCGTGATCATCACGCGGCGCTTCCGGCCGAGCCGGGCCAGTGCTTCGTCGACGAAGCCGCGTGATCGACCGGCGAAGCTGACCCGCAAGTGGTCGGCCGCGCAGTACGCGTCCAAGGTCAGCGCGCCGGGCGCGGCCAACGGGTGGTCGCGCCGCATCACGCCGACGTACTCGCATTCGTAGAGCCGGTCGCGGCTCACGACGCCGGCGTCGCCGTCGGCCTCGATCGCCGCGTTGGCGTCGGGGAAGAAGCCGAGCGCGACGTCGGCCTGGCCGCGTTCGAGCATCGGCCGCGGGTCTCGGGAGGTGAGTGGCACGACGCGCAAATCAACCCGGGCGTGGGCGCGCTGCAGCTCGTCGGCGAGCAGCGGCACGAACAGCGCCGCGGTGGCATCGGCCATCGCCAGGGTGAAGGTCCGCGCATCGAGCGCCGGGTCGAAGCCCTGCGGCTCGAAGGCGTCGCGCAGGCCGTCGAGCGAGGCACGCACAGTCGGCCACAGCGTCTGCGCATGGGCGGTCGGGGTCATCCCGGTCGAGGTCGGTATGAACAGATCCTCTTGGGTCGACTCGCGCAGGCGGCGCAGCGCGTTGCTGACCGCGGGCTGCGTCATTGCGAGCCGCGCCGCGGCACGGGTCACGTTGCGCTCCGCCATCACGACATCGAACACCTTCAGCAGGTTGAGGTCGAGGGTGCGGAAGTTGATCGGCCGGGTGTGCATTTCGGGAGCTGCGTCATTCGCGGCCGTGATGCCTCGATTTCGCATTGCAATTGGTCCATTCTAGGTGAAAACCCTAATATGTGCTCATGCCGGCCTTGACCGGTGTTCATCCGAAGGGAGAGTGTGATGTCCAGCCAATTTGCAAAGGTGATGGTGCCGCCGGTCGTCGATGCCCCGCGCGGCGCGCAGTGGGCCGCGGCAGTCGCGGTGTGGATTGGTCGATTGGCCAGCGGCCGCCGCGGCGCGGGCGCTTCGGCCACGGCCGGCGGCGCGAAGCCGGCCTCGGCTCAGTCGGTCGAGCGTCTGATCGCCAAGGGCGCAGCGTGATGATCGATTGCCTTGGCGTCAATCAACGAGCGCCGCAGCGGTCGCTGACCCGGGCCCCGCGGCCACTGATGAACGTGCTTTGACGGCTCTGCGTCACCCTCGGTCGCGGGGCATCAGCTTTCGTACGGAACCACGTTTTCCTGCTCGGCCGGATCGTTGCGGGCGACGATCGCGCGCGCCGGTTCGGTGTCGCTCAGATTGATCGCGACGTGCGGCTGCCCCGGCGGGATGAAAAGAAAGTCGCCGGCTTCGCTGATGACCGACTGCGTCAGACCCTCGCCGTAGCGCGTCTCGACGCGGCCTTCGAGCACGTAGATCGCGGTCTCGTAGTGCCGGTGTGAATGCGGCTCCGAGCGGGCGCCCGGCGGGATCGCGACCAGGTGCATCGAGAGGCCCGAGGCGCCGACGCTCGCCGCCGACACGCCGACGAAGTAGGGCAGGCGCTGGCGCGTGACGACCTCGCGGTCGGGCCGCACGGCCTGCACCGGGGGCGAAGTTGCTGCATCCATCAAGTTCCTCCGTGCCGACTCGCGGCGACTACTGTTCTTGCCGAAGCGCGTTCGGTCAGACGCCGGATCGCGCCGGCTCCGCCGGCACGACCGCGAAGTTGAAAGCCCGGAACGGGTACTGCATGCTGGCGCGAAACGTCGCGGCATTGAGCGCCGGCCCGTCCGGATGGTCCTTCAGCAACTGCACCTTGTAGCCGGCCGGCCCGACCAGGAAATCGTAGACGTCGTCCGAGCTGACGCCGTAGTCGTCGAGCCCGCCCTGGGTGCACTCGAGCAGCACCGCGGGACGGTCGCGCCGCAGCAGCTCGAGCGCGCCGCGCAGCACCATCGACTCGGCGCCGTTGACGTCGATCTTGATGAAGCCGATGTGCGCATCGGCCGGGATCATCTCGTCGAGCCTGCGGCACTGCACCTGCACCGCCTGCAGCGCACCGGGAACGGCGCGCTTCTTCAAGCCGCTGTACGACGTCTGCGACTGGTTGATGAAAAACTCGGCGGTGCCGTGGCTCTCGCCGAGCGCGACTTCGAGGACCGTCACGTCTGGGAACTTGTCGCGCAGCCGGGCCGCCTTCTGAGGCACCGGCTCGACCGCGAAGTGGCGACCCTTCGGCGCGATCGTCGTGATCTTCTGCAGGAACGAGCCGATGTGGCAGCCGATGTCGATGCAGTGGGTGTCGGCGCGGACGACCTGCTCGAGAAAGCGGTCGGTTCGCTCGCCTTCCAGGAACCACTCCGCGAGCTCCGGATGGCTCTTGCGGAAGCGCGCACCGCGCATCTCGCGCAGCCACTCGGCCGGGCGCTGCAGCGGCGTCCCGATCAGGCGGGCGGCAATGTTTTCGTACAGGGACATCGGCGACTCTCCAGGCGAGGCCGCCGAGTGTCCCAGAATCGTGGCGCGGCTTCCAAAGGCCCGTTGCGGAGAGTGTCATGACCGTCGCCGAACGCTTCCTCACCCACCACGTCGACAACCCCGTGCCGGCCCTGGATGGGCTCGACCTGTACCGCACCGATACGGCGCTGCGCGAGGCGGTCGCGCGCGAGGGCGCGGCCTGGGCCGATGCCGATCTGGCGGCGTTCGGTGCGATCGCCGGCGGCGAGATGATGGGGCTCGGCTTCACCGCGAACGAGAACCGGCCGCGCCTGAAAGCGTTCGACCGGGTCGGCCGGCGCCTCGACGAGGTCGAGTTCCACCCGGCCTACCACCGCCTGATGCAACTCGGCATGCAGCACGGCGTGCACGCCTACGCATGGCGGCATGCCGAGCGCCCGGGCGCCCACGTCGCGCGGGCCGCGCTGCTCTTCATGCACTACCAGGCCGACAGCGGCACCTGCTGCCCGCTGACGATGACACACGCGGTGGTGCCGGCGCTGCGCCAGGCGCCGGCGCTCGCCGAGGCCTGGCTGCCGCGGGTCGGCGCGTTCTCGTACGACCCGCGCAGCGTGCCGGCCGCCGACAAGACCGGCTGCACGATCGGCATGGGCATGACCGAGAAGCAGGGCGGCTCCGATGTGCGCGCGAACACGACGCAGGCGCTGCG
>JBDSAB010000646.1:0-4701 GCA_039922395.1 Caldimonas sp. | reverse complement strand
GTTAGCACCTCGGTCGGTGCAAAAGGCCGCTACAGGGCAACTTGTTGAAGCCAGTTCAGCGCAGCCGCACTGATGAAATTCTGAGCTTCATCCATTGACATTGGCTTTGGTGGCGGCGCATGGCGGGTCGTTCCATGCCGCGCCTTGTCGCCAAACACTTCTGGATGGTTGATGGAGCGATCGAACCTAGTCCAGTCATTCTTGGACCCCACCAGCGAGTCGCGGGCACCTTCGGTGTTCTCTTCGAGGAGGTCGGAGATCACGCCCATCGCTTGCGGCGTGAGTTCGCCCGCCAAGAGCCTTTGCACCTTCACGGCGTCAGCCGACCTGTGGGCAGAGCGGATACGAGTCACGGCCTTTTGCAGCCGATCTCCATACTCGCGCTCTGCTCGTTCGGCCACCAGGCGGCGAGTTTCAGCCTCGTCCAGTGACCCCGACACGCCCACGGCGACAGATACGCCACCAGCGGTTCCCACTGCAAGTACGCCGGTGATTGGAACCAAGTAATGATGTTGGCGTTTCTCTTTTGCAGTGACTTCGATGATCAGGGAGCCAAGAGTGAGATGCAGGTCGAGTGCAGGCGCATAGCGCACGGCATGAGGCACTGTGCTCCGCCTTCCTCGATGAGATGCATGTCCAAGGCCGCGAGTACGTCCCGAAGAAGGCGCTCTTCGCCCTCAGCTGTCGCGACCGCAATAAACCAACTCATCCCGCTTGCGGGTGTCGACCGGCACAAGCTCGTACGGCAGGCCGGCCTCTTCAAGAAAGAGCGCGACTTTGGCGGGATTGGGTGAGGGGTGATAGTAGAAGCGGATCATGTGAGGCCTCGTGGTGCGGTGAGGAAAGGGTCAGGACGCGGCCTTCGGCAGCGCCTCGACGATTGCCAGGACTTCAGACGGCTCGGCGCGCTGCCGGTAGTCGGCCTCGACATGCGCAAATGCGACCCGGCCTTCGCGGTCGATCACGAACGTCGCTGAGATCGGCAATTCCCAGCGGCCATTGGCGTTGATGCTTGGAAGATCGACGCCCAGCTGGGAATACAGCTCGACAACGTCGGTCGCCAACGTGAAGGCAACACCGAACGACTTTGCCGCCACGAGTTCAGTGTCGCTGAGGACAGTGAAGGCGAGCTCGTTCTTCTCTGCCGTCGAGAGCGTCTGGTCCGGGCCTTGCGGCGAGATGGCCACGAGCCGGCCCCCGCAGCGGACAAGATCGGGCATCAGGCGTTGCCACTCGCGCAATGCCAGGTTGCAGTACGGGCACCAGCCGCCGCGGTAGAAGACGATCACCAGCGGCGCGCGAGCGTTGAGCTCGCGCAGGCTGACTTGCTCGCCCATCGCATCGCTCAAGGCGACCTCGGGCATCTGCGCCCCGACCGGCAACGCCCTCCCCTCGACGCCGGAGAGGCGCAATTGCTCGGTCGCGGACTCGAACACGGCGGTGCGTTCCGGTGTCGAGCGTCGAAGCGACGCAGCCTGCGTCTCCTCGAGTTGGCGCTTCAAGGAATTCATGCGGGCGTTTCCAGCGACGGGCGACGTGCGCCCGTGACGGTGATGATCAAGCCGAGGACCGCGATAACGAGTCCGAGGGCCTCCAAGGGTTCCGGCACATGGCCGAGCACGGGCCACGCAAGGAGCGCCGCCAGTCCGGGTGCGAGCGCCGGGAAGACGGCGGCGCGCGCAGCGCCGAGGAGCTCGACCATCTTCGAGTAGGTGAACAGCGTGCCGGTGCCGGCGATGAGGCCTTGGACCAGCACCTCGGTCCACAACGCCGAAGGAGCGGCCGCAAGCAGCCGGGTGACGCCCACCGACCAGAGGTAAACGGGAACGTAGGTACACAGGGCTGCGAATGAGATCACGGCCGTGGCTTGGAGAGCATCGAGGCGGTTCTTGCTCATGACGATCCCAAAACCGGCCCACAGCGTGCCCGCTACGATGAAAAGCATGTCTCCGATCAGGGCCTTGCCCCTTAGGCTCGCCAGCGTGACTCCGGAAAGGATGACCAAACCGGAGATGACGACCCCGATGCCGATCAGCTTGCGTGCCGTCAGCCGCTCACCCAGCACCCACGCCGACATCACCGTTCCCATGACGCTCATCGCTGTGAACGGAAACACCGCGATGTGGCTCGCCGGCGCCCACTCGAGACCGGTGAACATCAGAAGCCCGAAGATCGGTCCGGCAAGGACGGATACGGCCAGCCACGCCCGCCACTGCGCCAGCAGCGCGCGGGCATCGCGGCGAAGCAACCAGGCCAGCACCGGCAACATGAGGATGCCGGCAACTGCAAAGCGGAGGAACGTCATGTCCGCCGAATGCAGGCCGTGGCCGAGGCCCCAGCGCGCAAACACCGAGTAAAGCGCACCGATGCTCGCCGCGACCAGCCCGACCCCGATGCCGGCCGCCAGCGGGCTGTCGACAAGCACTGTGGCTCGAATTCCGAGCGCCGCTTGTCCGGTCATGCGCGCTTCCGCGCCGACGAGTGGCTCCTGGACTTCACGGGGAAACCCGGGCGCTTCGCGACCACGCGACTAGAAACACCGGCCGGACGTCGCGCAGGGAAAGGATCGATGCCGAGCAACGCCAGCGCCGGCCGCGCCGCGCCTTCGAGCTGCGCGCGAGGCGCTCGCGTGCGTGACAGGACCCGGATTCCAAGGAGAACAGAGAGCAGCAACCGCCCGAGGTCATCTGCGTCCGTAGCGGCCCACGTGCCGGCGTCGACCTTGGCCGCCTTGTCGATGCAGCGGCGGAAGAACGCTTCGATCATCGCCAGTTCGGCGGCGACGAGACGGCACATCTCAAGGTCGTGCGGTGCGGTCTCGATTGCCGCGTTGACGAGCATGCAACCCCTGCATCGACCATCTCCGACGGACCGGTCGATGATCTCAGCGAAGAACGCAGCGACCGCCTCCGCGGGCGGCAGTGATTCCTCGAGTCTGACGATGCGCTCGCGCACGCTCTGCTCGAAGTAGTGACAAAGGGCCCTTCGGTAAAGGCTTCGTTTGTCGCCGAAAGCCGCGTACAGGCTAGTACCGGTGATGCCCATTTCCGACGCTAAATGGCGCGTCGACGTCGCTTCGAAGCCGTCAGCCCAAAAGCAATGCATCGCCGCGGTCAATGCAGCGACTTCGTCGAACTCCCGAGGTCTGACCAAGTGCTTCTCCGTATGAGCTCAGTTCGAGCACGTCATGTGGCAGCCCGTATTGTATCGTTCGATACATAACCCACGCTCTCAGCAGTCGGGATGGCCCTGTCAAAAGGCCGAGGTTGTGGCCTGGGTCGCGGTTCGACCGGTCGAAGTGAATCGAGGCGCTGGTCCGCGTGATCGGGCGCTTGCAAACTGTTCTAGAGGTGATGCCATGTGCGTGCGCTATGCAGCGAACCCCCCGCGAAGCCCCGCGTTCACGACGTTGGCCAGCGCGCTCACGGCCGGCGCGTTAAAGGCGCTGCTAATCCTGACCTGGCTTCGATGCCTGGCAAGGATCGCATTTCCAGATGCCGGTCGTTGCGGAACTGGGTCCGGGCCTGGAGCGCCGAGTTCGATGAGGTCGGTAGGGCATGGTCAGGGCTCGTCGCGGACGAGGCGAATATCGATTTCCCGCTCTACGAATGCCCACTCGGGCGTGGCGCGCAGGGCGGCGAGCAGCTCGTCGAATGCTCCGGCATCCGCTGGGGCGTAGTCGAACCAGGTGAGAAAATCGAACGGCTCGTCGCTGCCGAGGTCCCGACAGTGGTGCAGTCGCCGGGCAAGGGGTCCCTTTGTTTTTGGTGCCAAAAGTGACGGTGCGCCGAGCCAGCAACGGCGTGGGGTCGGTTCAGTAAGCTGTTGATTTCACGAGCATTGCTGTTCGGTTTTTCGGGGCGTATCGTGTCTGGCCCTGAGCTGAAGAGGAGCAGCGGCGATGCAAGGCTGGCAGACGCCCTACCTGGGCCAGCGCGAGATCCCGCGCGAGCTCAGCCAGTTTGAGCTGCAGGCCTTCTTCAGCTTCAGTGCCGTCGAGCACGAGCTGATCGCACGCCGGCGCGGCGACAGCCTCAAGTTGGGTTTTGCGCTGCACATCGGTTTCGTGCGCATGAGCGGGCGGCCACTGAACAACGTGCGCGTTGTGCCGACTGTTTTGCTGGCGCATCTCAGCCGCGAATTGAGCATCGCCGCGCCTGACCTGGCCTCGGTGCGCGCGCTGTATGCCCGCGGGCGCACCTTGTTCGACCACCAGCAGCAGGCCTGCGAGTGCCTTGGCTTTCGTTGGATGACGGAGCACCAACGTCGCGCCTTGGTGCGCGTGCTCCGCGACGACGTCGCGCAGTGCGCCGACCGGGAGCGTTTGCTCACGCACGCCCGGCAGTGGTTGTACGACCACAAGCTGCTCATGCTGCGAGATCGAGACATCCGCGCCCTGGCAGCGGCTGCCTTGACCGATCTCGAGCGCGAGACGGCTGCTTCCATCCGCGCAACGGTGCCCGCATCGACGCTGCGGCGCTGGGCCTCGGCGCTCAACACATCGCGGCCCGACAGCCAGCCATGCCAGTCATGGTTGTGGAGCACCCCGGCCATGCATTCCACGCGCCAGATCACCGGAGTGCTCGAACGCATCGCGTATTTGACGGAGCTTGGCATCGATCGATCTCTGGGCGAGATCAACAATGTGCTGGTACGTCGCTATGCGCGGCGCCTGGCCGCGCGCTCCCCATCGGTCAACGC
>JBDSAB010000645.1:0-2807 GCA_039922395.1 Caldimonas sp. | reverse complement strand
CGGTGGCGAGCTCGGCGTGGCGTTCGCGGTTCCAGGGCTTCCAGCCGTGGTCGGGTGAGATCGCCGAGCGGGCCTGGCTGCGCCCCTGATCCGGCGCGCCGATGAGGTCGCTCGCACCGGCGCTGCGTGCCGTCGCCGCCGGTGTCGGCACCTGGCTCCTCATCCAGTCACTTCTCTTCATCCTCGTTCAGTCGGCGCCCGGCGGTCCGGCCGCGGCCCTGGCCGGTGACTACGCCACGCGCGAGACGCAGGCCGCCATCACGCGCAGCTACGCGCTCGACCGGCCGGTCGTGGCGCAGTACGTTTCCTTCCTCACCGGAATGGCGCGGGGCGACTTCGGCATCTCGTACCAGTTCAGGCGGCCCGTCGGCGAGCTGATCCTGGATCGCATCGGACCGACGCTGGCGCTGATGCTCACCGCACTGGGCCTCTCGGTGCTCGCCGGCCGCGCCATCGGGATCTGGGCCGCCAGCCGACGAGACGGAGCCGGCTGGGTGGCGCTCGCGGCAGCGGCGGTGCACGCGCTTCCGGTGTTCTGGGTCGGTCAGCTGCTGATGCTGAGCCTCGGGCTTGAGCTGGCCTGGTTCCCCCTCTCGGGCATGAGCGATCTGCGCCGCCAGGCCGGTGGCGTGGCAGGTGTCGTGGATGTCGCGTGGCACGCCGTCCTGCCGGTCATGACCTTGGCACTGCATCAGACCGCTTTCTTTGTGACGGTCGCGTATGCGAAGGCGCGCCTCGAAAATGACAAGGACTATGTGCGCGCGGCCAGGGCGCGCGGCCTGACCGAATGGGCTGTCGTGTGGGGCCATCTGTCCCGCAATGTCGCGCCCCAGCTCGCCACGGCGACGCTGAACCACGTCGGCATGCTGTTCACCGGCGCCGTCCTGGTCGAGACGTTGTTCGCCTGGCCGGGCCTCGGACGGCTGCTCACGAGCGCCATCCTGAGCCGAGACCACCCGGTGCTGCTCGGCGTCTTCGCGCTCATCACGTCCACCGTGATCGTCAGCAGCGTGATTGCAGCCCTCGTGCAGACGCGACTCGACCCGCGGCTCGCGGAAGGACGCAGCATCGCATGAGACGGTTCGCTCGAAGCCTTTCCTGGCGACAGACAACGGCCTGGACTGCCATCGCGCTGCTGGCGGCTTTACTTCTGCTGCCGCAGTACGTGCGCGTCGATCCGCAGGAGCCGAGTGCGCGGGCCTTCCTCGTCCCTTCGCTTGCCCACCCGTTCGGCACCGATGACCTCGGCCGGGATCTGTTGATCGCACTGGTCTTCGGCGGCCGTGCGTCGCTGATATCGGGCGGCCTGGTCACGGTCGGGGCGACGTTGCTGGGCCTGGCGATCGGCGTCCTCGCCGGGGTGGCCGGCGCCGGGACCGATCGCCTGCTGACGCGGCTCATGGATGCGAGCCAGATCGTTCCCCGCTTCTTCCTCGCGCTGCTGGCGAGCGCCTGGCTCGGCCCTGGCTGGATCCAGCTTGCCGTGATCCTGGCGCTGACCGGATGGGCCACGCTGGCACGCCTGGTGCGCGCCGAATCGCGTTCGCTCCGCAGCGCGCCGTTCGTGGAGGCGGCCTTGCTGCTCGGCGCCAGCCGCGCATCGGTCGCGCTCCGCCATCTCATTCCCAACATGCTGCCCCTGGCGCTGCCGCAGGTGCCGCTGATCTTCTCGAGCGCGCTGTTGATCGAAGCCGGCCTGAGCTTTCTGGGCGCCGGCGATCCGAATCGGCTCACCTGGGGAACGCTGGTCCGATCCGGCCAGACCCACGCGCTGCGCGCGTGGTGGCTCGTCCTCTTCCCCGGTCTTTCGCTGGCGCTGGTCTGCGCGGCACTCACCCTGGTCGCCTTGATCGCGAGCAAGTCGGCGTACGGCAGGCGCACACTCGACCTCTAGTTGCCGCATCCGCGACCGAACGCGAAAACCATGGCCTCGATCGCCGAACCAGCCGGAGTGCCGTCAGCGCGCGCTGATCAAGGTTCGCAATGGGCCCGGACGGTGACCCTCCACGTCTCGGGCGTGGTGCAGGGCGTGGGTTTTCGTCCGACGGTCTATCGCCTCGCCACCGAAAGAACGCTGCGCGGAACCGTGTGCAACGACGGCGCCGGCGTTCGCATCGTCATCGCCGGCGAAACGTGGCAGGTCGACGAGTTCATTTTTGCGTTGCGCGAGCAGGCGCCGCCCCATGCCCGCATCGACGCGATCACGCGAGAGCACTCTGAGCATTCCCTCGCCGCGGGCTTTTCGATTGAAGCGACCCGGCACGGACGGGTCCGCACGGAGCCGAGCGCCGACATCGCGACATGCGCCGCGTGCCTGTCGGAATGCGCCGATCCGTCGAACCGGCGCTGGCGGCATCCTTTCATCAATTGCACGCTGTGCGGCCCGCGCCTCTCGATCGTTCGCGAGCTCCCGTTCGATCGCGCCACCACCAGCATGGCGAGCTTCCCGATGTGTGCCGACTGCCGCCGCGAATACGGCGATCCGGTTGATCGGCGGTTCCACGCTCAGGCCATCGCGTGCTTGGCTTGCGGGCCCACGTTGCGATTCGAGCCCGCGACGGACAGCGACCCGCTCGACCGCGCCGCGCAGGTGCTGGTCGACGGGCAGATCCTGGCGATCAAGGGCATCGGCGGCTACCACCTCGCGTGTGCGGCCGGGCGCGAAGACGTCGTGGCGACGCTGCGCGAGCGCAAGCGCCGGCCGGCCAAGCCGTTCGCCGTGCTGGCGCGCGACCTCGCAATGGTCGAGCGGTTCTGCCACCTTTCGTCCGACGAAGCGCAGCTACTGCAGAGTGCCGCTGCCCCGA
>JBDSAB010000644.1:0-3859 GCA_039922395.1 Caldimonas sp. | reverse complement strand
GCGAAGTTGCCGCCGCGCGCCGCGTAGACCCAGCTGGTACGCAGGATCAGATGGCGGCAGCCGCTCGCGCGGATCGCCGCCTCGCCGTCGAGCTTGGTGCGCCCGTAGACGCTGAGCGGGCCGGTCGGTGCCTCCTCGGACCGGAAGTCGCTGCCGCTGCCGTCGAAGACGTAGTCGGTGCTGTAGTGGAGCAGCCAGGCGCCCGCTGCGGCGGCTTCACGCGCCAGCACGGCGGGCGCCTCGGCGTTGAGTGCCTTCGCCACATCGGGCTCGCCTTCGCAGCGATCGACCGCCGTGTGGGCGGCCGCATTGACGACGATGTCCGGTCTGACCGCGCGCATCGTCGCCGCCAATGATTCCGGCTTCGAGAAGTCGGCGACCAGCGGGCCGGGGCTGTCGAAGTCGAGCGCCACCAGCTCGCCGAGCGGCGCGAGCGCGCGCTGCAACTCCCAGCCGACCTGGCCGTTCTTGCCGAGCAGCAGGATCTTCATCGGGACGCGCGGCCGCTGTAGTTGGTGTCGACCCAGTCACGGTAGGCGCCGCTCTGGACATGGGCAACCCAGTCGGCGTTGTCGAGGTACCAGCGCACGGTCTTGCGGATGCCCGATTCGAACGTTTCTGCAGGCTTCCAGCCGAGCTCCCGCTCGATCTTGCGCGCGTCGATGGCGTAGCGCCGGTCGTGCCCGGGACGGTCGGTCACGTGCGTGATGAGTCGCTTGTAGCTGCCCGCCGCAGCGGGCTTCATCTCGTCGAGCAACCCGCAGATCGTGTGCACGATCTCGAGGTTCGGCTTCTCGTTCCAGCCGCCGATGTTGTAGGTCTGGCCCGGCCTTCCGCGCGCGAGGACCTCGCGGATCGCCGCGCAGTGGTCCTTCACGTAGAGCCAGTCGCGGACCTGCTGACCGTCGCCGTAGACCGGCAGCGGCTTGCCGGCCAGTGCGTTGACGATCATCAGCGGAATCAGCTTCTCCGGGAAGTGATACGGGCCGTAGTTGTTCGAGCAGTTCGTTGTCGTGATCGGCAGGCCATAGGTCTCGTGCCAGGCCCGCGCCAAGTGGTCGCTGGCGGCCTTGGTCGCGGAGTACGGACTGTTCGGCTCGTAGACATGCTCTTCGGTGAACGGCGCTTCGCCCGGAGCGAGCGAGCCGTAGACCTCGTCGGTCGAGACGTGGTTGAAGCGGAAGGCGGCGCGTTCGGATGGGTCCAACGCGGCCCAGTGCGCACGCGTCGCCTCGAGCAACGTGAACATGCCTTCGACATTGGTCTTGATGAAGGCCGCCGGCCCGTGGATGCTGCGATCGACGTGGCTCTCGGCCGCGAAATGGACGATGGCTCGCGGGCGATGTTCCGCCAGTACGCGATCGAGCAGCGCCCGGTCGCAGATGTCGCCCTGGACGAAGACGTGGCGCGCATCGCCGTCGAGCGTGCGCAGGCTCTCGCGATTGCCGGCGTACGTCAGCGCGTCGAGGTTGACGACCGGCTCGCCGGTCACGCGGATCCAGTCGAGCACGAAGTTGGCGCCGATGAAGCCGGCGCCGCCAGTCACGAGAATCATGAGGTGAAAGGGCCCGGCGTCATTTCACGCGGCCGTAGGTGTCTTCGAAGCGGACGATGTCGTCCTCGCCGAGATAGCTGCCGGACTGCACCTCGATGATCTCGAGCGGCACCTTTCCCGGGTTGGCGAGGCGGTGAATCTGGCCGAGCGGGATGTAGGTGCTCTGGTTCTCGCTGAGGATGCTGACCTGGTCGCCGTTGGTGACTTCGGCCGTGCCGCTGACGACGATCCAGTGCTCGGCCCGGTGGTGATGCTTCTGCAGGCTGAGCGATGCACCCGGCTTGACCATGATTCGCTTGACCTGGAAGCGCGCACCGGAGTCGATGCTGTCGTACCAGCCCCAGGGGCGATGGACCTGGCGGTGCAAGGTCTGTTCGGTGCGGCCGGCCCGATCGAGCTCGCCGACGATTTGCTTGATCTCCTGGCTGCGGTCGCGATCGACGACGAGCACCGCGTCCGGCGTCTCGACGACGACGACGTTCGAGAGGCCGACGACGCCGACCAGGCGGCTGGTCGCATGGACCAGCGTGTCGTGGTTGTCGCGCAGGATCGTGTCGCCGACGCTGCAGTTGCCGGCGTCGTCCTTGTCGCTGACCTGCCAGACCGCATCCCACGCGCCCAGGTCCGACCAGCCGGCGCCGAGCGGCACCATGCGCAGATCGAACGCTTCGGAGCCGGCGCTTCCGGTCTTCGATGTCGATGTCTTCGTGGCAGGTGGAGTCGGCTGGGCCGCGCTCTCCATCACCGCATAGTCGATCGACTCGCTCGGCACCTGTTTGAAGGCAGCCGCGTCGGGCCGCACGAAGCTGGCGTCGTTGCTGCGGCCATCCCACGAAAGGCGCGTCGCCGTCGCGATGTCGGGGCGAAAGCGTTCGATCGCGGCGAGCCACACCGACGCGCGGACCACGAACATCCCGCTGTTCCAGAAGTAGCCGCCGACGCGGAGGTATTCCTCGGCTTTTGCCAGGTTCGGCTTCTCGACGAACCGTTCGACGCGCAGCACGCCGGCGTCGCCATCCGCCGCCACGGCGCGGATGTAGCCGAAGCCGGTCTCAGGCCGATCGGGCGTGATGCCGAGCAGCACGATCGAGCCGCCGGCAGCGGTGCGGATGGCCCGCAGCACGGCCGCGCCAAAAGCCTCGGCATCGGTGACCGTTTGATCGGCGGGCGTGACGACCAGCACCGGATCGCCGCCGAGCGCAAGCGCGTGCAACGCCGCCAGGGTCATGGCCGGAGCGGTGTTGCGAGCGGCCGGCTCGAGCACGATCGCCGTGCCCGGCAACGTGAGTTCGCGCAGCTGGTCGAGGATCAGGAAGCGATGTTCCTCGTTGCCGACGATGCACGGCGCTTCGACCGTGATGTCGTCCGCACGCAGCGCCTGCAGGCGCGCCGCGGCCTGCTGGAACAGGCTGCGATTGCCGTGCAGGACCAGGAACTGCTTCGGGTACTGCGCGCGCGAAAGCGGCCACAGCCGGGTGCCGCTGCCGCCCGCCATGATCACCGGAAGAACGCGGGTCGGGCTCATGCCGAGACCGCGCTGGAATAGCCGTTGGGATTCATCTTCTGCCAGCGCCAGCTGTCGGCGCACATCGCGTCGAGGTCGCGACGCGCCTCCCAGCCAAGCAAGTGACGTGCGCGGCTTGGGTCGGCGTAGCACGCATCGACGTCACCGGGACGGCGCGCGACGATCTCGCACGGCACCGGACGGCCGCTCGCGCGCTCGAACGCGTGGACCAGATCGAGCACGCTGTAGCCCCGGCCGGTGCCGAGGTTGGCGGTGATCGAGCGCCTCGATGCCAGCAGGTAGCGAAGCGCCGCGACATGGCCTTCGGCCAGGTCGACGACGTGGATGTAGTCGCGCACGCCGGTGCCGTCGGGGGTGTCGTAGTCGCTGCCGAAAACCTGCAGGCGATCGCGCTTGCCGACGGCGACCTGTGTCACGTACGGCATCAGATTGTTCGGCGTGCCCCGCGGATCCTCGCCGATCTGGCCGCTCTCATGGGCGCCGACCGGATTGAAGTAGCGCAGCAGCGCAATCGCCCATTCGGGATCAGCGGTCTGGACCTCGCGCAGGATCTCTTCGCTCATCAGCTTGGTCGCGCCGTAGGGATTGGTCGTCGACAGCGCCGCATCCTCGTCGATCGGCAGGCGCTCCGGCTTGCCGTACACCGTCGCGCTCGAGCTGAAGACCAGCGCCTTGCAACGATGCCGAACCATCACCTCGCACAACGACAGCAGCCCGCCGACGTTGTTGGCAAAGTAGGCGAGCGGCTTCGCCGTGCTCTCGCCGACCGCCTTCAGCGC
>JBDSAB010000643.1:0-12684 GCA_039922395.1 Caldimonas sp. | reverse complement strand
ACGGTCCCCTGCATCTTGCCCGGCCCGGTGTAGGCGGCGACGCTCTTGGTGTCGAGCGAGTTCGGATCGACGTTCATCCCGGCGCCCGGCTGGACGACGTTGATGATCACGAGGCCGACGATCAGCGCGAGCGTGCTGACGACCTCGAAGTACAGCAGCGCGAACCCGCCGGTCTTGCCGACCTTCTTCATGTCTTCCATGCCGGCAATGCCGACCACGACGGTGCAGAAGATGATCGGCGCGATGATCATCTTGATCAGCTTGATGAAGCCATCGCCGAGCGGCTTCATCGCTTCGCCGAGGTGCGGCTGGAAGTGACCGACCAGCACGCCGATGAGGATCGCCGTGATCACCTCGACGTACAGCGACTGGTAGATGGGCTTCGCCTTCGCGACCTGATCCATGGGCATGTCTCCTCGCGTGCTTTTGCGCTCGCCCGCGGAAGATCAGCGGCCGAGGCGCTCCAGCAAGGCCATCGCGGCCGCCGGCGCGCGCTCCTTGGCGCCGCTGATGAAGTACATGAAGACGTCGCGCGCCTTCTTCGGCGCCGGCACCGCCTCGACCTTGGGCAGGTCGGCCGGCTCTGAACCCTCGGCCCAGGCCGTCGCCGCCTTCGCCCAGCCGTCGAGCGCGGGACCAGAGTAGCCGGTGTCGATTTCGGGCTGCGTGCGCATCAGGCGCGCATAGACGAAGTCGCCGGTCAGGTCGGCGAACGACGGATAGTCGTCGGAATCGGCAAAGACGGTCGCGACCTTGTGCTTGCGCGCAAGCGCGAAGTACTCGGGCACCATGAAGCTGGCGTGACGCACGTCCATCGCGTGGCGCAGCGGGAGGCCGTCGACCTTCTTCGGCAGCAGGTTCAGGAAGCCCTCGAAGTCGACCGCATCGAACTTCTTGGTCGGCATGAACTGCCAGACGATCGGGCCGAGCTTCGGCCCGAGCTCGGCGATGCCGCTGCCGATGAACCGCTCGACCGACTCGCCCGCCTCGGCAAGCACGCGCTGGGTCGTCGCATAGCGCGACGCCTTCACCGAAAACATGAAGTCTGCGGGCGTCTCGTCGCGCCACTTCGCGAAGCTCTCGGGCTTCTGCGTCCGGTAATAGGTGCCGTTGATCTCGATCGCGGTCAAACGCTCTGCCGCGTACTCGAGCTCACGGTGCTGTGGCAACCCCTTCGGAAAGAAGTTGTCGCGCCATGGAGCGAAAGTCCAGCCGCCGACCCCGACCCGAACCCGCGTCCCTTTCGCCATGCAGCACCCCGCTCGTTACCTTTGAAGGCGCCCTCCGTGGATGCGGACCCGGTCGCCGACACGAAGGCCGCTGACCTGGGATTCGGTGAAGGTACGCGAGCGCCCATTGTCGAGCCGAACCGAGACCCGGTAGCCGGTGACCTCGGTCCGATGATTGCGCTCCAGGTTGTTGCCGGCGACGGCGCCGCCGGCGGCACCGATCACCGTCGCGGCGGTGCCGCCGAAGACCTGATTGCCGAGCACGCCGCCCACCACGCCACCGGCGACTGCGCCGGCGCCCGAGCCTTTCGGGCGGGCGCGGATCGGTTCGATGCCGACGATGCGGCCGGCGGTTGCGCTCGGCGCATGGCGCGGCGCAGTCGCGTCGGGCGGTCCATCGGACGGCGCGGCGACGACGGTCGGCGACGGCGCGCCGATCGCGATGGCCGCGGCGGCGGCTAGAAGGGGACGAATCAATATGCTCTTCATGGCGGACTCCTGAAGGGCGCCAGCCACGCCGACACCGGCCGCATGCTGCGGCTTGCTCGCAGTCTCGCGGCGCCGTGCCGTCGCAGCTGTAGGCTGGGTGTCAAAGCCACTGTCGGAGCGAAGCCCGCGGTCTCGAGGAATGCGACAGGACCCTCGGACGCGTGACCAAGTCAGCGCGCTCCTACTTGCTTCTGTTGCATCGGCCGATGGCAAACAGCCGACGAATGGGCACGATATCGTGCGCACAGGTGTGCGCTCGGAGCAACCGATGGGCAGCGATGCGGATTGGGTCGAAGACGTGAGGCGCTGGTGCCTCGCAGGCCGGGAGGTCGAAGGCGGCTATGTCGTCGACTCGCCGCCCGCGCCGATCAACGACGGCCGCGATGCCATCGGCTACGAAGCAGCGCTGCCGTCCTTGCAGTCGCGATATTGGCCTGACGCGCCAGTTACCGCTGCGAAGAAGTTGCGCTGAGCGCAATCCCGACCGCCCCGTCACCCAGTCGGCCGCTTTGACTCCACCCCGTCACCACGGGTCGACATAGCGGCCGGTCGAGGGCGCGAGGCGCGCCGATGCCAGGCCACGAGAGAGCCAGCTGCGGGTCTCGGCCGGGTCGATGACCGCATCGATCTCCAGCGTCGACGCCATGTTGATCGCCTTTCCACTCTCGTACTGCTCCGCCACCAGGCGCGCGTAGAGCGCGTCGCGTTCCTCGCCTTCCGGCGCCTGCGCCAGCTCCTTTCGATAGCCCAGGCGCACCGCCCCCTCCAGGCCCATTGCGCCGAACTCGCCGCTCGGCCAGGCGACGGTCGCCACCGTCGCGTGGAAGCCTCCGCCTGTCATCGCCATCGCGCCGAGACCGTAGCCCTTGCGCACCACGACCGCGAAGAACGGCACCCGCAGATGGGCCGCGACCACGAACATCCGGCTGACGTGGCGGACCTGCGCCCGCGTCTCGATCTCCGGACCGACCATGAAGCCGGGCGTGTCGACCAGCGAGACGATCGGCAGTCCGTGCGCATCGCAGAGCTGCATGAAGCGCGCGGCCTTGTCGGCTGCATCGGCGTCGATGGCGCCGCCGAGGTGGGCCGGGTTGCTCGCGAGCAGGCCGACCGGTCGCCCTTCGATGCGGACCAGCGCGGTCAGGATGCCGACACCGAAGCCGGCTCGGAGCTCGAGCAGCGAACCGTTGTCGGCGAGATGGCGCATCAGCTTGCGCATGTCGTACACGCGAACGCGGTTCTCCGGCAGCGCCTGACGCAGCCAGAGCGGATCGGCGGCGTCCCAGGTCGACAACGCACCCTGGAAGAACGAGAGATAGTGCCGCGCGGCTTGGACCGCGGCGCTCTCGTCATCGACCTCGATGTCGAGCACGCCGTTGACCCGTTGCACGTCGCTCGGGCCGATCGCCTCGGGCGTGTAGACACCGAGGCCGCCGCCTTCGACCATCGCCGGGCCGCCCATCCCGATGTTGCTGTCGCGGGTCGCGATGATCACGTCGCTGCAGCCGACCAGCGCGGCGTTGCCGGCAAAGCAGCGGCCGGCGACGATGCCGACGACCGGCACCTGACCGCTCAGGCGCGCATAGCTGGCGAACGTCTTGACGTGCAGGCCGGCGACGACGGCCGAATCGGTGTCGCCCGGGCGGCCACCGCCGCCTTCCGCGAACAGCACGGTCGGCAGGCGCTGGTCGAGCGCGATGCCGAGCATGCGATCGGTCTTCTGGTGGTTGCGCATGCCCTGTGTGCCGGCGAGCACCGTTGCGTCGTAGGCCATCACGACGCAACGCGACGCGGCCGCGCCATGCAGCGCGGAATTGACGCTGCCGATGCCGGTGACCATGCCGTCGGCCGGCGTGTTGCGGATCAGGTCGTCGAGCTCGCGCCGGCTGCGCTGTGCGGCGAGCGCGAGCGCGCCGTACTCGATGAACGAACCCGGATCGCAAAGGTCGTCGATGTTCTCGCGCGCCGTGCGCTGGCCCTTGGTGCGCCGTCGTGCAACGGCTTCGGGCCGCGCTGCATCGGTCGTGAAGGCGAGGCGTTGCTGAAAGTCGCGCAGATCGGCACGCAGCGCGGTGCTATCTGGCTGAACACTGGAAATGACGTGGTGAGCCGCGGCGCTGACAACCGGTACCGCGGTGACCAGGCTTGGAACGCCGGCCGCACGCACTGCCGCCGACGCGGCTGCTGGCGCGGGACCGGCCGAGCGCGCGACTGCCGCGAACACCCCGCCCGTACCTTGATCAGGCGAGCCGGCGGATGCTGCTTCGCTGCGGTCGGTACCCAGCGGCGAAGCCGCAGTCGGCTGGAGGCGCAGCAGGACATCGCCCTCGTCGACCGCATCGCCGCGCTGCACGAGCAGCTCGACAACAGTGCCGTCGACGCTGGCGCACAGCTCGTGCTCCATCTTCATGGCCTCGATGACGACGAGCGGCTGGCCGGCCACTACCGCGTTGCCGCGCGCAACCAGTATCTCGACGACGGTCGACGCCATCGGCGCCCGCACGATCCGCTCGGCCATCATCCAACCTCCTGGCGGCGACTGTAGCGTCCGGGCTTGGCATTCCCGATCGGGCTCGCCGCGGAAAGACCCGATTCCCGCGCGTCCGCGCGACGCGTCCAATACCGCGCATGACGGCGGCCATGGTCCTGCTGAACCCGCGTGCCGCCGGCGGCCGCGCGGCAGCGCTGCGCGGTCCGATCGAAAAGTGGCTGCGCACCCAAGCGTCGAACGCGTCGTTGCTCGAATCGCGCAGCATCGACGAGGCGCAGGCGCACTTGCGATCGATGCCCGTCGCCTCACGCATCGTGCTGGTGGGCGGCGACGGCACTCTGCATCACCTGCTCGCGCCGGCGCTCGAACGCGGCCACACGCTGGGTCTGGTTCCGCTCGGCAGTGGAAACGACACCGCGCGCGCGGTCGGCCTGTTTCCGATGCCCTGGGAGCGCGCGCTCGGCCATGCGATGAGCGCGTCGAGCTTGCCGATCGACGTCGGCGAGCTGAGCGCCGAGGGCCGGCGCATGCCGTTCGTCTCGAGCCTGTGCGCGGGCTTCGATGCTTCGATCTGTGCCCGCGTCGTCGTGGCGCCGCGCTTTCTGCGTGGACTGCCACGCTACCTGTGGGGAACGCTCGGCGAGCTCGCCGGCCTGCGGCGCTGGCGCGTCCGCATCACCTTGGACGGCGAAGTCCGGCACAGCGGCGACGTGCTGTTCGCCTCGACCTGCAACACGCCGACCTTCGGCAGCGGCATGCCAGCGGTGCCGGGTGCGCGCATCGACGACGGCCGGCTCGACCTGCTGCTCGCCGGCGCGTTCGGCCGGGTCGGCGCCCTGCGGATGCTGCCGCGGCTGCTGGCTGGCACCCATCTGCGCGACGCTCGGGTCTCGACGTCGTCCTATCGATCGCTGCAGCTCACGAGCGACACGCCGATTCCGCTGGCCGCCGACGGTGAGCCGCTCTCGGCCGTCTGCTCGTTTCGGATCGACATGCGGCCGGCTGCGCTCCCCTTCGTCGTCGGTCCGCTCGCGGCGGCGTTCGGCGAAGCCACCGCGATCAGGGAGACTGCCGATACCGTGCGAGGGTGAGACCGGCGAGATCGATCTCCGGCGTGCGCTTCGACATCAGGTCGGCGATCACCCGCGCGGTGCCGGCGGCCATGGTCCAGCCGAGCGTCCCGTGGCCGGTTGCCAAGTAGAGGTTGCCGATCTCGGACGGCCCGACGATCGGCGTGCCGTCCGGCGTCATCGGCCGCAGGCCGCACCAGAACTCCGCTTTCGAAAGGTCGCCGCCGCGCGGGAACAGGTCGCCGACGACGTGCTCGAGGGCGTGGCGGCGGGCCTCGTGCAGCTTCAGCGTGTAGCCGGCGAGCTCCGCCGTGCCGCCGACGCGGATCCGGTCGCCGAGGCGCGTCACGGCGACCTTGTGGGTCTCGTCCATCACCGTTGATTCGGGTGCGCCGGACGGATCGACGATCGGTACCGTGATCGAGTAGCCCTTGACCGGATAGACCGGGATGCGGATGCCGAGCGGCTTCAACAGCAGCGGCGAGTAGCTGCCGAGCGCGAGCAGGTAGGCATCGGCGACGAGGCGGCCGGCATCGGTCTGCACGCCCTCGAGCCGCGCGCCCGAGCGGACCAGGCTCTCGATGCGGACCGACTGGCGAAACGTCACACCCTGTTTGGCGGCCAGCTCGGCGAGTCGCTGCGTGAACTTGAAGCAGTCGCCGGTTTCGTCGCCGGGCAGCAGCAGGCCACCGACGA
Organism: Caldimonas sp.; assembly: GCA_039922395.1. Classification (GTDB taxonomy): domain Bacteria; phylum Pseudomonadota; class Gammaproteobacteria; order Burkholderiales; family Burkholderiaceae_C; genus Schlegelella_A. The sequence continues at coordinate 6,709 of JBDSAB010000643.1, read as the reverse complement.
ACTTCTCGCGCACCGTCGCCAGCGCGGGCTCGTGCTCGATGCAGCCGGCCGCATCGAGCAGCCGGAAGCCGACACCGCTGCGCTGCAGGACCGCAATGTCGGCCGCACTGCCATCGAACTGCTTGCGGGTGCGAAACAGTTGCAGCGTGCCGCGGGTGCGTTCGTCGTAGGTGATGCCAGTGCTGGCTCGCAGCGCGCCCAGGCAATCTCGGCTGTACTCGGCCAGCCGCATCATGCGGGCCTTGTTGACTTCGTAGCGGGCGGCCGTGCAGTTGCGCAGCATCGCCAGGCCCCAGCGCAGCAAGTTCATGTCGAGGTTGGCGCGAATGACGAGCGGCCGATGGCGCATCAGCAGCCACTTGACGGCCTTCAGGGGCACGCCGGGACCCGCCCATGGTGCCGAATAGCCGGGCGATACCTCGCCAGCGTTGGCAAAGCTGGTTTCGAGCGCAGGGGCGGGCTGGCGGTCGACGACGACGACCTCGTGGCCGGCGAGCGCGAGCTGGTAGGCCGCGGACACACCGATCACCCCGCTGCCCAGCACCAGCACCTTCATCGCGAGCCCTTCCGACCGAGCGAGGTTGCACGCGTGGCGCCGCCGCGCATGCCGCCGCGGCAGTGTAGGGGACGACCCGGCGCAGGCCGATTTCAACCAAACGCGGCCTCGCGCCACGACGAACCGCAATCAAGCTGTCATCGCCGAGCGCGACAATAGCGAATGGCCAAGAAGGATCCGCTCACGCTGTCGCCGCACTATGTTGCGCCGGCTAATTTCGACGACCCCGCCGCCGCGCTCGCGCAGGTCAAGGCGATCTACGATGGCAGCGTCGGACATCTGCGCGGCGCGCTGCAGGCCTTCGTCAACGGCGAGCCCACTGGCGGCCGAGTGCGAGCGACCTACCCGTTCGTGCGGGTACGGACCGACACGGTTGCGCGTGCTGACTCGAGGCTCAGCTACGGATTCGTGTCAGGGCCGGGCACCTACGAGACAACACTGACCCGGCCGGACCTGTTCGGGCACTACTACCTCGAGCAGTTTCGCCTGCTGCTGCAGAACCACGGCGTCGCGCTCGAGATCGGCACCGGCACGCAGCCGATCCCGGTGCACTTCTCGTTCGCGGAGCACGATCACATCGAGGGCAACCTGACGTCGGAACGGCGGCTGCTGATGCGCGACGTGTTCGACCTGCCCGACCTCGGCGCGATGGACGACGGCATCGCGAACGGCACCCACGAGCCGGCGCCCGGCGAAGCCCATCCGCTCGCGCTATTCACGGCGCCGCGGGTCGACTATTCGCTGCATCGGCTGCGCCACTACACCGGGACCGATCCGGAACACTTCCAGAACTTCGTGCTCTTCACGAACTACCAGTTCTACATCGACGAGTTCGTGCGCCTCGGTCACGAACGCATGGCCGATACGACGGCCGGCGCGTCGGCGTACTCGGCGTTCGTCGAGCCCGGCAACGTGATCACGCGGCGAGCCGGCACGAAGGCGCGACCGGGCGACGACCTCGGCGTGCCGCCGCCGCGGCTGCCGCAGATGCCGGCGTATCACCTGATGCGCGATGACCGCAGCGGCATCACGATGGTCAACATCGGGGTCGGACCGGCCAACGCCAAGACGATCACCGACCACATCGCCGTGCTGCGACCGCATGCCTGGATCATGCTCGGCCACTGCGCGGGCCTGCGCAACACGCAGCAGCTCGGCGACTACGTGCTCGCCCACGGCTATGTGCGCGAGGACCACGTGCTCGACGAAGATCTGCCGCTCTGGGTGCCGATTCCGCCGCTCGCCGAAGTGCAGGTCGCGCTCGAGGCGGCGGTCGCCGACATCACGCAGCTGAACGGCTACGAGCTGAAGCGGATCATGCGCACCGGCACGGTGGCGAGTACCGACAACCGCAATTGGGAGCTGCTGCCGTCGCGCAACGTCGGAAGTACGCCGGAACGCCGCTTCAGCCAGAGCCGCGCGATCGCGCTCGACATGGAGAGTGCCTCGATTGCGGCGAACGGATTCCGGTTCCGCGTGCCGTACGGAACACTGCTATGCGTCAGCGACAAGCCGTTGCACGGCGAGATCAAGCTGCCGGGGATGGCGAATCACTTCTACCGAGAGCGCGTCGACCAGCACCTGCGCATCGGCATGCGCGCGATTGAACTGCTGCGCGAGCAAGGCGTCGATCAATTGCACAGCCGCAAGCTGCGGAGCTTCGCGGAGGTGGCGTTCCAGTAGGCCTCGGACGTGAATCAGAGGTTCGCGCGCTGCGATCGCGCAGTCAGGCTTACGCACTAACGGACCACCTGCCGCGCCGCCAGTTCGTCAGCGCATCGCGAGCGGCGATTTCTTCGTCGGAGTTGGGAATTGACGGTCGAGCTCGGCAAGCTCGGCATGGCTCAGGTCGAGCGCCGCGGCCTCGAAGTTCTCGCGCAAATGTGCTTCCCGCACGGCCTTCGGGATCGCCATGACGTTCGGCCGCGACAGGATCCAGGCGAGTGCCAACTGCGCCGGCGAGACACCGCGCTGCGCCGCCACCGCCGTGAGCTTGCCGCTGCGCGACAACGCGCCTTGGTCGATGGGCGAATAGGCCATCGTCGGGATGCGATGCCGCTGCTGCCATGGCAGCAGCTTGACATCGGGGCCACGCTCGGTCAGCGAGTAGTAGATCTGGTTGGTGGCGCATCCGCCACCGCCTTGCACCTGCCACAGCTCGGACAGATCGTCGACATCGAAGTTGCTGACGCCCCAGCGGGCGATCTCGTCGCGATCGCGCAGCGTCTCGAATGCAGAGACGGTTTCCTGCAGCGGAACGCCGCCACGCCAGTGCAGCAGATAGAGATCGATCGTGTCGAGCCGGAGGCGCTGGCGGCTGCGATCGCAGGCGGCGAGGGCCGCCGACCGACCAGCGTTGTGCGGATAGACCTTGCTGACCACGAAGACCTCTTCGCGGCGCAGGCCGCCGGCCCGCATCGCATCGGACAGGGCCTCGCCGACGACGCTTTCCGCACCGCCCTCGCCGTACATCTCGGCGGTGTCGATGACCCGATAGCCGATCTCGAAAGCACGGCGCACTGCGGCGACTTCGGCGGCTCGTGCGCTGGCTGCCTCACCCATGCGCCAGGTGCCTAGACCGAGCGCCGGAAGCGTGCGGCCATCAGGGAGAAGAACTGTTTTCATGCTGGGGTCGAACCGCGATACTTGATGGCAGCGACCTTACCGCAGGACGGCGCCTTCGATCGTGCCGTGCGGTCTCTCAATGGAGACAATCCGATGACGCTCATCTTCACCGTTGGCCGGTCGACCCTCCGGCACACGGCATGGTCGCGCACAGCGCCCGCTCCGCTCGAGCCGGGAGGCATTCGCATGGCCATCGACTCGTTTGCGCTCACCTCCAACAACATCACCTACGCGGCGTTCGGCGATGCGATGAAGTACTGGTCGTTCTTTCCGACCGACGATCCGTCGATGGGCTGCATTCCGGTCTGGGGTTTCGCGAACGTCGCCGAGTCGCGTTGCGAGGGCGTCACGGTCGGCGAGCGCTACTACGGCTACTTTCCGATCGCCGACGGCGTCGATTTGTATCCCGCCCGTCCGAAGGGGACCGGTTTCATGGACGGCGCCCCGCATCGACGCGAGTTGAGCAGCGTCTACAACTTTTATCAGCGGTGCAGCGCCGACGCTCTTTACGACGCGAACCTGGAAGCCGAACAGGCGCTGTTGCGACCGCTGTTCACCACCTCGTTCCTGATCGACGACTTTCTCGCGGACAACGCCGACTTCGGCGCGCAGGCCGTGATCCTGTCGAGCGCGTCCAGCAAGACCGCCTACGGCACCGCGTTCTGCATCAGACGAAGGCGCGGCGGCGCCTCCGCACCGCGCGTCGTCGGACTGACCTCGGCGGCGAATGCCGCCTTCACGCGGGCACTCGGGTGCTACGACGAAGTCCTCTTGTACGAAGATGTCGCGACGCTGCCAGTCGGAGCGCCGAGCGTCTACGTCGACATGAGCGGGAGCATGGCCCTGCGCGCAGCGGTGCACACGCATCTGGCGGACTCGCTCAAATACAGCTGCTCGGTCGGCGGCACCCACTGGGACGATCTCGGCGGCGCCAAGGGGCTGGCCGGGCCGCGCCCGGTGTTGTTCTTTGCTCCGGCCCAGGGTGCGAAGCGACGCGAGGAATGGGGCGCCGAAGGCTTCGATCGTCGCCTTGCCGACGCCTGGCATGCCTTCGTCGGCGCCGTCACGCGCGCCAATCCCCGATGGCTGGCGGTGGTGCGAGGCGCGGGTTCTGAGGCGGTCGAAAGGACCTACGTCGGCTTGCTGGACGGAACGGTCCCTGCACGGGAGGGTCACGTCCTGACGCTGGCGTCGGCGTGAAAGCGGGTGTGACCCGACGCTGCGCGCGTTCTTCGATGCGATGGGTCAACCGTCTTTCAGTGACGATGAAGTGGCGGACGTGACTTTCGATCGATCGCCGCCTGCTGGTCGCTTGGAGGCCCCGCTGGCGACGGTGGAAGCGTGGGCCGATCATCTGGCCCTACTCGAAATTCCCGTTCTGCAAAGCACCGCCGACGCCCTCGAGTGGCTTCGCGCCAACGAGGACGACGTCGATGCTCATCGCATCGCCGAGGCGTTGTCGAACGATCCGCTGATGACCTTGAAGATCCTGGTTCATGCGGCCTCGCATCAAGGAAGACGGGTCGTGACCGACTCCGAGACCGTGACCGAGGCGTTGGTGATGATGGGGATCTCTCCATTCTTTCGCGCCTTCGGGCCCCAGACCACCGTCGAGGCGTGGCTCCAGCACGAAGAGACGGCGGTGTTGGAGGCGCTACGGCGCACGATGCGGCGTGCCCATCGCAGCGCGAATCTCGCGCTGGCCTTCGCCGTGCAACGCATGGACCCCAAGGCGGCCACACTGCATTCCGTGGCGCTGATGCACGAGTTCGCTGATCTGCTGTTGTGGTGTCATGCTCCGGCGCTTCAGTTGCAGATCGCCGCGATGCAGCACGCCGACCCCGAGCTTCGATCCAGCGCAGCACAAGAACAAGTGCTGAACATCGGCATCAGCGATCTTCAGCTTGAACTGACGCGCCGTTGGCATCTGCCCGCACTGCTGGCCCCCTCCGAGGCTGGCCGTCACATTGACGATGCGAAGGTGCGGACCATTGAATTGGCGGCTCGGTTGGCGCGTCACCTTCCCGGCGGGTGGGAGAGTACGGCGGTCAGCGCCGACATCGCCGAGATCGCGGACCTTCTCAACGTGTGCGTCGCGGCGGCTCAGGAGTTGGCTCAGGAGATCTGGAACGACGTCGAAGGGGAATGACGGATTTCAGACGGCGGCCTCGACATTCATCGAACCGACTTCGGACAGTATCGAATCCATCACCCGCGGATGAAAGGCCATCTGCACGTGGGCGAGACCGTCCGCTCGACGATTGTCGGCGCCCGGCAGCGTCGCGGCGGACGCGGGAAAGACGATGTTGTCGCAGTTGCTGAAGTAGCAGACGAAAAGCGACCCATGGCCCGAAGTCTCGCGTTTCGCGAGCGCATCCAACCAACTGCTGCCCATTCGCATTTGTGAGCCGTTCAACACGGCGCTGAATCGCGCCAGCCAAGTACCGCGGTGCGGAGTGGCGATGGTAAAGACGCGTCTAACCCGACGCGCGGATGGCTGTCCCGCCAGCCAGGCACGAACCACCAGTCCGCCCATGCTGTGTGCGATAACAACAGGCGCATGCCCCGTCGCGTGCCGCATTTGAGTGACGGCGCGCTCGATAGCACCGGAATGGGCGTCGATCGATCCGAAGATCGGTTCAAGGCTGACGGCCATATGCGGGATCTTGGCCGCCCGCAGTCTCACCATCCAAGGATTCCAGAAGCCGCGGTTGCAGAAGAACCCGTGGACAAGCAGCACACCGGGCCGGGACGAGTTCGGAAGCCAATCCGGCTCCGCGTCGAATCGCCAGGGCTGACGCCAGCAGAAGACCTGCGGTGCGCTGAGCACTTCGCCCCACCAAGCATGGATGACCTGGACCAAGGTTGGCCGACGGCCGCCGCGCTCAGCGCCGTAAACCAGCAGAAGCGCGAACTCGAGTGCCAGTACCCATGCGTATCCGAATGCGAAGGCAAAGGCGACGCCGATTACGACAAAAGCCGGAACATGTGCCGCAGCGAGAATCAGCCAAGCGATGACCGTCGTGATCAACGCGAGTATCAATAACTGCTGAAGACGCGCAACAGACATAAATCGGACTTTCGCATTTTCATTCCGCTTCTGAAATGCAAAAAGCCCTCGTCTTTCGACGAGGGCTTCTCTTATTAATAGCCTGACAATGTCCTACTTTCACACGGGAATCCGCACTATCATCGGCGCTGAGGCGTTTCACGGTCCTGTTCGGGATGGGAAGGAGTGGGACCACCTCGCTATGGTCATCAGGCTTAACCGGTCACTATCCTGCAGATAAGCAGGACAGCCAATTCGCAGAGTCGACTGGATCCTCTCAGATCCAGCTATCAGATTTGATTGCGTACCGTTGAAGAACGGCAAAACACGCGACACTCAACTTTGACAAAGATCAAAGTTATAGGGTCAAGCCGCACGAGCAATTAGTACTGGTTAGCTTAACGCATTACTGCGCTTCCACACCCAGCCTATCAACGTCCTGGTCTAGAACGACTCTTCAGGGGGCTCAAGGCCCCGGC
>JBDSAB010000642.1:0-19859 GCA_039922395.1 Caldimonas sp. | reverse complement strand
TGACCGCCGTGCCGCCGCTCAGGTCGAGCAAGGTGGCCGGCAGCGCAAGCCCGTTGACGAACGTCGGTGCGGCCGGCGCGGAAGTGGCGGCGAGCGCGGCGACAAGGGCGGAAACGACGCGGAAGGCGAAAGTCATGGCGGTCTTGAACGTTGAGGAGTGCTGGCAGGCTATGACGCAGCAGTGACACCATCGTGACAACGCACTTCGCTGTCTCTGAAGACGCCGCACCCATTGCGCGCCACGAAGGCAATCGGCACCTTAGGCGCCCGGCCCGTAACAAAGCGTTTCTCTCGTCGACGAGCCGGCCTGCGTCGCTAAACTGAATGCCCACCAGGAGGCCCCGCGATGCAGACCTTGGCCACATCCGCCTACCTCGAAGCCGACGTCGGCGCCATCTCCGAGCTCCGCCGCGAGGGGAGCTCACTCGAGAACCCGTACGCGTACGACTCAGCTGCTCGCGAGATCAAGGCGCTGGCTCAACAAGGCCTGGTGGCGGTCGTCGACGAGCGGACCTCCGGCGATCCGCGGATGCCGCTGACAACCGCGATCCGCTTCAGAAGGTTGCGCTGAGGCGCCCACCGGTCACCAGAACGCAGCCGCTTGAGACACGGTCGGCGCGCTGCCCCTGTGAGACCGTGCTGGGCCACTGGCCGTGCTTCAACGCGGCGGCGTTCGCGGACACGATCATCGCGGCGGCTCTATCGGCCTTCAACTCGAACTCGATCTCGCTGATCAGTGCCGACTTCAGCGCGGCCAGGATCGTGCCGCGATCGAACGCCACCCTGATGCGCCGCGCGACATAAGAATTCAGGCGGACGCGACTGCACTGTGCCGGCGGTAAGCAACGCGCCGGGGCCTTGAGATTCAGGACAGACAGAGAACCGTATAAACTGTTTGCTCCAAAAGGAATTCACTCCATGCCGACCCGACAACGGCCGACGACCAAGGTCGCGAAGACCACTACCCCGAGCGGTGCCACCAGACTCAAGGCGCCGCCGGCGCTCGCCCCCGTCGCGGAAGCGCCGCAGAGCAAGATGGTCCGGGACAGCTTCACGTTTCCGGCCGCCGAGTACGAGCAGTTGAAGGAGCTTAAGCAGCGTGCCATCAAGCTGGCCCGTCCCGCCAAGAAGAGCGAGGTGCTGCGTGCCGGGCTGCTGGCGCTTCAGGCGATGAACGACCGCGCGTTTGGCAAGGCAATCGATGCAGTGCCGACCATCAAGACCGGTCGGCCGAAGGCCAAGAAGAGCGCAGACCCGGCGGCCGAAGCACCCGCTGCACGATGAGCACCGAAACGGAGCTGAAGTTCGCGGTCGATCCGAAAAGGACGACAACGCTCGAAGCGGCGCTGCACAAGCAGGGCGCGGTGCAGCGGACCATCCGGTCGCGCTACTTCGACACCGAGGATGGCCGCCTCGCCGGAAAGCATCTCGCGCTGCGTTTGCGCAAGGCCGAGGGTGCCTGGGAGCAGACCCTCAAGGCGCCCGGTCCGAGCGCGGTCGAGCGCGAGGAGGACACGGTCGCGCGTCCGGGGAAGTGGGGCACGGCGGGGCCGGAGGTGCACCCGGAGCTCCACGCGACCGGCGAAGCCGGCAAGGCCCTGCGCGGACTCCTCGGGGACATCGGCGATTCGCGGGCCGCGCTGCTGCCGGTTCACGAGAGCCTGATCAAGCGCCTCGTTGCCGACGTCACAGTCGACGAAACGAAAGTAGAGGTTGCGCTCGATCGCGGCACGATCCACGCCGGCCTGAAGTCGGTACCGGTTTGCGAAGTCGAGTACGAGTTGAAGGCCGGCCCGCCGGCCGCCTGGGTCGCGCTGGCGCGCGCCGACGTGACGCGTTTCGGCCTGTGGCTTTCCACCGTCTCGAAGGCAGCTCGGGCGGATCGGCTCGCCCGCGGCATCGAGACCGGCCCACCGGTGATGTTCAGCGCGCCGAAGCTCCCTCCGAGCACCGACGGCGCGGCGCTGTTCCGCCGGGTTGTGGCGGCGTGCCTCGAACAGATCATCGGCAACGCGGGGGAGATCGCCGAGGGCCGCTTCGATGAAGAGCAGGTCCACCAGTTGCGGATCGGCATCCGTCGCCTGCGCACCGCGGCGCGTGAGCTCGCCGGCCTGGCGCCGGCCTGCGACCGATCCTGGGAAGCACCGCTGACAGCAGCGTTTCGGGCGCTCGGCGACTACCGCGATCGACACACCGTGGCGCCTTCGATCGAAGCGCGCCTTCAGGCCGCAGGGTCGCCCTCGCCTTCGGTCCAGACCGCGGCGAGCGAGGCACTGAACCCGGTCGAGATCGTCCGCGACCCTGTGTTCCAAGGCGCAATGCTCGATGTCCTCGCGTTGGCCCTGGCTCCGACGAAGGAGCCGATGCCGTTGTTGTCCAAGAAGGACGCCAAGCGCATCGTCGTCGACCGCCTGCGTCGCCTGCAACATCAGCTTCGGCGCGATGCCAAGCGCTTCGAGTCGCTCGACGAAGACGGTCAGCATCGCGCCCGCAAGCGGTTGAAGCGCCTGCGTTATCTGACTGAGTTGGTCGAGCCGCTCTTCCGGCAGGGTCGCTGCAAGGCCTACCTTGCCGAGCTGAAGCCGGCCCAGGATGCCGTCGGCAGCCACGTCGAACTGCTGCTCGCCCGTCGAGCGGCCCGCGCGGCCAGCGAGAGCGAGGATCCGAAGGCCTGGTTCAACGTCGGCTGGCTCGGCTCGGAGATCGGCCGCAGCGCCAAGCGCGCCCGCAAGGCCCTGGAACGAGCGGGACGCGCGCCCGGCTTCGGGTAGAGCAACGCGATCGAGCATCGGCCGCGCAGAGCACACAGGATTGCATCGAACCGGCCCTAGGCTTGCCGCCCTGGCCACCGGAACTGCACATGACCATCGGCGATACCAAGCTGATCCAGCGCATTTCCGAAGTCACTCGAGACGGCTTCGACGAACAACTCGAACTGGAGATCGAGGACCGCACCCTCGATCGCACCAGCGCTGATCAAGTACTGGTTCACGATCTCGGACGACGAGCAGCGCAGCTGCAGCGTGGCGGTTGAGTCAAAGGTATCCACGGCTGTCACAGCGATTTATGACCGCGCGATGACAGCGGAGCAAAAGCCTTTGAAGAGGCTCAACCGGAATCCTCGCGCACCCGATCCCGGCTCGACTTCTCCACACGGCCGTGAGGCCTTGCATCCCGAAAAGCATCGACGGACCCTGTCGCGTTCGTGGATGGAAATCCTCTCCGAGCGGCGGCCATTTCAAGCGAGCGACAACCTGGCCGGCCGAGCGAAGTCGAATCAGGCATGTTCACAAACTCGTCCACAGTTGCGGCCGAAGCACTCGAATCAGGGATTGAGAGTCTCCCGGGTCGGTCTACAACGCGAATGAACCCGCCGTGGTCGGCAGGAGGCCCGTGATGGACATCCGATCCTTGCAAGTCGTCTACGCCTCGTTGAGAAAGCGGATCGACCGGGCGATGCAGCCGTCGCAGGTGCATCGTCCGCCGATGCCGCAGAACCGGGGAGAGCCCGATCGCGGGATCTTCGGGGCGCTCGTGCAAGGGCGCGGCCGCTGACGCAGTCGCAGCGCGACTCGATCGATCCCCGCCAGACTGGCTCGAGCCGTGGCTCGACCGGGAGATCCAGTTCGACGACGACTGGGAAGGCAAGGTGTCCGCGCGAATCCTTCACAACTTGTCGCTGCTGCTCGACCGTCCGTTCGCCACCGTGGCGGCGCTGAATCGCTACCGGAAAGAACTGAGCTCGGCCGCGAGCGGCGCGGCGATACCGATCGCCGCTTGACTCAAGCGCGGGCGCGCCACCACCGCACGGTCTGCTCGACGACCCAGTCCGGGGCATCGAGCGGGAGATCGTGCCCCGCGGTCGGATGGACGCGCAGCTCGGCCTGCCAGGCCGCGGCCAGCTGCTTCGAGCACCGCGGGTCGACCAGCGCGTCGCCTTCGCTCGCGAGGACGAGCACCGGCATCGGCAGGCGCGTCGAACGTCCGGTGAAGCGCGCCGCCGCGAGCAGCTGGCGCAATGCATTGCCCGGCGCGACCGGATGCTCACGCCACCACGCCGTCCAGTCCGCCACCAGGTCGGCATCGCGCAGCGGTGGATGACGCGCCGTCAGCCGCAGAACGAGGCGCTCGCGCGCCGCGGCCTCGCGCGTCGCGAAGATGCGCAGCACGCTCGGGATCGATTGCCAGCGCAGACGCCGATGCCACGGGCTCAGTGCGCGGCTGCTGCCATTGATCAGCACGACACCTTCGAGCTCGTCGGGCTGGCTGTGGGTCCATGCGGTCGCGACCATTGCGCCGAGCGACAGTCCCATCAGCACGTACGGCGTCTCGTGGCCGGCATCAGCCAACGCTTGTCGACAGGCCACGACCATTTCGTCGACCGACTCGGGGCTGCGCTCCCGATGGCGCGCGCCGTTGCCGGGCAGTTCGAGCGCGACGACCGCTGCGCCACCGAGGCGGAGCGCGAGCCGCTGCGGCAGTGGACCCCAATGACGTGCCTCGCGCGTCAGCCCGCGCAGCAGGACCCAGGTCGTCATCGGGTGGCCCCGTACCAGCGCCGCAAGGCCTGCGTCCGCTGGTGTTCGCGACCCGCGCCCGAAGGCCGCCAGCGCTGATGGCTCGCCACCGCGCGTGTCAGGAAGTCGAGCCACGTCACATGGCGGCGCAGCACGCGCTGCAACCGGTGCTCGATCAACGGATTGAAGATGCCGCCGCGCCGCAGCAGTTGACGCGGATTCTTGCGGACCCAGCTCCACGAGCCCATCTCGAGCGTCAGCGGCAGAAACACGTTGGGGTGCCGACTCGCCGCCTGCACATACAGCCAATCCCAGAGGTCGCCGTGGGCGAGGTACTGGCGGCTCTGCGGCTCGATCACGTAGCGGTGATGGGCGTGGCTCTGTTCGAAGATCTCGGTCAGCGCGTGCACCTCGGGAAGGTGCTCGATCGGCCGTGTCGTATGGGCGTGCGGGAACCAGATGCGGTCGATACTGCCGAAGCCCGAGTGGCAATCGAGGGCCATGCTAAACGGGCGCGGTTGCAGCTCGCTGGCGACGACCTCGCAGAGCGCACGACTCTCCGCCTGCATGCCGTCCTCGGCCCGGCCCCGGTACCACGGCAGCGATGCCCCGATGCGATGACCGCCGACCAGCCACGGAACCGGATCATGGGCGTCGAGCGGCGCATTGCGCATCAGGTCGACGCCGTTCGGATTGGCGCGCGTGCCACGCAGGAGGCCGCCTGGATTCACGAGCGGCATGAAGACGAGGCGCATGTGCTCGAGTTGCCGCTCGAGCGTCGCATCCCAGCGCAGCCGCTCGATCAGCGTGCGCAGGTAGCTCGCGACGACCTGCACGCCGATCCGCTCCAGGCCGTGGACGCCGCCGAAGAAGCCGAGGGCCGGCTGCTGCAGGTCCGTACTTCCGAGCGTGATGACCTCGAGATCGAGGCCATCGTCGGTGCGGCCGACGACGCGCCGTTCGATCGACGAACCGCCGCGGTCGACGAGGCGCCGGAGTTGCTCGAGCTCGGCGACGACCTCCGCGGTCACCGCAGTGCGCGGCGCAAGCGCTCTGCTTCCGAAGGCGTGGCGAGCAACGAACCACGCCGCCGACTGCGCCAGAGCGCGAGCCATTCGACCACGCCGGCACCGACCACGCCGACCATGCGCATCCAGCGCACGGCTGCCGGCAGATGAGGGGGCGCGATGCCGGAACTCATCGAGGCACCTCGGCACCTGCGCAGGTGTCGTCGAGAACGCGCTGGATCTGTTCGCGCGTGACGGCCGCAAGCGCGCGCCGACCGGCGCCGTTAACGTCGATGGCAGGCAGCAGCGTCAGGTGCGCGGTTAAGCCGTCGGCCGTGGCGATCCGGCCCAACGAGCCGACCAGCGTCGTCGCACCGACAAACGTCGCCGCGGAACTGAAGCGATCCTGCCGATCGCTGAAGCGCAACGCGACGGCCTGAATCGACGCCTGCGCGACGATCGCGGCCTGCATCAGGTTGGCGTGGAACGGCAGCAGCACGCGTCCGCTGCCCGTCGTGCCTTCGGGAAAGACGGCCACGATGGTTCCTTCCGACAGCGCCACGGTGACGTCGTGCAGCACGCGCACCGCGTCGCGCCGGCGGCTTCGTACGACGAACAGCGTACTAGCGGCGGTGGCCAGCCTGCCGACCAGCGGCCAGCGCTGCACCTCACTCTTCGAGACGAAGCGCGCGGACACGACAGCTTGGATGACCAGGATGTCGAGCCACGACACGTGGTTCGCGCACAGCAGTACACGACCCGATGCGGCGGTGCCGTTCACGACCAGGCGGACGCCGAGGACCGCCAGCATCTGGCGGGTCCATTGAGTGATGTGACGCCGGCGCGCCGCAGCGCCGACGAACGGAAACACGACGACGCAGATTGCAACGCCGCGCAGGACATGCAGCAACGTGCGCCAGAGCAGCAGCCCGATCCGAAGCAGCGCGCTCAGGCGGTTCAGGTGGACCGACGCGCGCAAACGCGCAGCCGGTTGCGCCGGAACCGGTGTGGCCTGATTGGCAAGACCCTTCACGGCGTGAACGGCGGGCGATCGCAGATTCATACAACGGCCAGCATCGCTGCGTCGTGCGACCGTTTCGTGACAACGATGGAACGCCGTGGTGCCGATGCGACCTTGTTCATGGATCGCATCGATGGCGTGTGCACGGCGGCGTCGAAGGCAGCCCATCGTTGAACCGGTCACGCGACGGTGCGCTGTAACCGAACGGTCATGCAGGCTTCAAGGCGTTGTCACGGTCCGACTCGACCATCCGCGCATCTGGGAGGGAGACCGTGATGCAGAACCTGCTCGATTCGATCGCCCAACGTGTGCCGACGCACGCACCGTCGTTGCAGCCGCTCGACGTCGACACCCTCGACGCGCGCCAACGCCTCGACAAGTTCGAGGTGCAATGGGCCACGCAGCCGTGCGAGGTGCGCGAGGCGCAGCGCCTGCGCCATCGGGTCTTCGTCGACGAGATGGGCGCGCGCCTCGTCACGCCGCCGGGGTCGCCGAGCGGCTACGACATCGATCGCTTCGACGACTTCTGCGAGCACCTGCTGGTGCGTCCTGTACTCGCCGGCGGCGAGCCCGGAGAAGTTGTCGGCACCTACCGGGTCCTGACACCCGATGCGGCACGGCGCGCCGGCGGTCTCTACAGCGAGACCGAGTTCGACCTGCACCGAGTGCGGCCGCTGCTCGGCACCGCCGTAGAGCTCGGGCGCTCGTGCGTGCATCCCGACTGGCGCTCCGGCAGCGTCGTGATGACGCTGTGGGCCGCGCTCGGCGAGTTCATGCTGTCCAACGATCTCGACACCATGGTCGGCTGCGCCAGCATCAGCGTGCGCGATGGCGGCCATGCCGCCGCCAGCCTGTGGGCGCGACTCAGCCGGACCCATCTCGCCGCGCCGGAATGGCGGGCGACGCCGCACCTGCCGCTGCCGCTCGCACGCCTTCGGCAGGACCTCGAGCCGGAAGTGCCGGCGCTCATCAAGGGCTATCTGCGTTGCGGTGCGCGCTTACTTGGCGAACCGGCCTGGGATCCGGACTTCCAGACCGCGGACTTGCCGCTGATGATGCGATTCGCAGACCTGCCGGCACGCTATCGCAAGCACTTCCTTGGCGGCTGAGCCGGCCTGTCACAACGCCGTCATCGTCGTCCGCCATCGTGGCGTCTTCTCTTCTCCCGAAGACGCGACGGCCAAGGACTTCAGCCGCATGGAGGACAGCAATGCCTCGGCTCGGCGCACGATGGAATGCCGCCGGCACGACAACACATCAATTCATGACAAACGGCTCAGAGCGCGTGCGAGTCTCGCTCGGCGGTGACGATATCGTCGAGACCCTCTCGCAAGAGCAGTGGGTCGACCGCTTCGCCATGCGGCTCGCGATGCGGGACGAACTGCGCCATCCGCTCGAACTGCTGATCGAGATGGGGAACGGCCTGTGGCCCGCCTTTGGCGGCATCGAGCCCGAAGTCATCGCAGACGCCGAGTACCGAGCGGGCATGCGCCGATGACAGCGTGGTCGTCTGCCACAGGGCAGCCGGCTCGATTGCTTCAGATCATCGCGGGCGACGTTCGCGCGTGATCCTTAAGCCCGCCCTCAGGGCAAAAGCCGCACGTCGGGCAGGCGGATCTTGAGAACCCCCATGGCTCGCTCGAACCAGTGAAACCGGCGCCGATGCCCCGGTCCGACGTCCGACCTGCGGCGCACACGCAAACCGAGGGCGGTGAATCCCGTCAGCGATGCTTTCATACCGACTCCCATGAGTTGACACAGCACCACGCATCGTGCCAACCCAACATGTCAGCACGATGAAGTGATGCGATGCCGCAAAGCCAGCGCGCATCGCCCGTCAGAAGCTGTCAGCCAGCCCCATCGCCGGATCGCTGACCGAATGCCGTCCGGTCTCCACGCGACCGGCCAGTCGACGCAAGAAGTTCGCATCGGCGTCGCGCGTGACGGCGAGGTCGTACCACCCGCCGGTCGAGTCGAGGTTCCAGTACAGCGACTGCGTGCTGCGGCCGTTCAGGACGAGTTCCCATTCGGTGCCGTCGCCGCGGGCTTGCTCGCTGCCGGGCAAGGTGCTCGACTTCGTCGACTTCAGCGTGCCGTACACCTTGTTCGAGCGCACCGTCAACACCAGCCGGCCGGCCCCGTCATTGCGCGCTTCCAGCCGCAGACCGCCGCTCGCACGGTCGTAGTTGACGCGCACTTCTGGCGCCGGTGCACTGCGTGCGCGCAGTGCGCTCAGGTCGCCCTTGAAGCGGCGGTGAAATCCATTCGGGCCAAGCACCCACAGGTCGTAGCGCCCCGCGTTCTCGGCCTGCACGGCCCAGTCGTCATCGAGCGACTTGCCCGGTTCGACGATGTAGCGGCGCGGCAGCGGGTACCGGTCGCGGAACGCCAGCAGCCCCGGGGGATCGGCCGGGATCGGCTGCCGGCTCGGCATGCTGTCCAACTGCAGCTTGTCGTAGACGTGGAACACCGCGGCAGCGCGGCCGGTGTTGGCGAAGGTCAGCCTGGTCGTGCCCTGGATGAGATCCATAGCCGCGATGACATCGAGTTCGTACGGCAGGGCTCGCGACGGGCGGTAGCCGGTGGCTTGCGCCGGAACTCCGCGCCCAGCCGCGGGCACGATCTGCGGCAGCGCCTGCTGTGCCGCGCGCAACGCGTCGGCCTGCGCCTTGGCCTTGCGGCCGGCCAGCGTGGGCAGCGGTTCGTTGTTCGGCGTAGCGAAGTTGAATGCGGTCGTCAGGTCGCCGCACACAGCCCGCCGGAACGGACTGATGTTGGGTTCGTTGACGCCGAACCGCGCCTCGATGAAGCGGATCACCGAGGTGTGGTCGAAGGCTTGCGAATTGACCCAGCCACCGCGACTCCACGGCGAAATCACGTACATCGGCACGCGCATGCCGGGGCCGAACACACGGCCGTCCAGCGCGCCGTAGTCCAGGTTCGCGCCGCCCTGCTTCGGCTGCCCGGTCGTGCCAGGCGGCGACGGATAGTCGTTGTATTCGTAGGCGATGCCGGCCGCGGGCAGCGTGCTCTTGCCGGCCAGCGTGCCGTCGGGCTTGCGCGAGGGTGCTGCCGGAGACGGAAAG
This sequence comes from Caldimonas sp., assembly GCA_039922395.1. Taxonomy (GTDB): domain Bacteria; phylum Pseudomonadota; class Gammaproteobacteria; order Burkholderiales; family Burkholderiaceae_C; genus Schlegelella_A. Next base: position 10,228 of record JBDSAB010000642.1, on the reverse strand, counting down.
TGGTCGAAGTAGCCGTCGTTCTCGTCGAAGTTGATGAAGAGTGCGGTCCTGCTCCACACCTCGGGGTTGGCAGTCAACGCGTCCAGCACCTGCTGGATGTACCAGGCGCCCTGCACCGGGCTCGAAGGACCGGGATGCTCGCTGTAGGTGGCCGGCGCGACGACCCACGATACCTGCGGCAGCTTGCCTTGCAGCACGTCCTGCCGGAACCGGTCGAAATAGGCGTTCACGTCGCCCAGCGGTCCCGGCATCGTGTTGGCGATGCCCTTGTAGAGCGGGTTATGGGCGTCATCGCTGGCCGGGTCGTACGCGGGATACGGACCCCCATCGGTCCCAACTGGCTTGCCGGAAGCCAGGTTGGCGGCGTGGTACTGCCGGAACCCGACGAGCGAGTTGTCGCCGTAGTTGTCGGGCATCTGCTCATAGACGATCCAGCTGATGCCGGCGGCCTGCAGGCGTTCGGGATAGGTTGTCCAGGTGTAGCCCTGGGTCGCAGGGTCGGTGGGAGACAGTCCGTCCCACTCGTTGTCCAGCGAGGCCACGCCGGCGCCGGTGGGGCCGTTGGTCCCGGTCCACACGAACATCCGATTCGAGTTGGTGCCGGTGTGCATCGAGCAGTGATAGCCGTCGCACAGCGTGAAGGCATTCGCGAGCGCGAACTGGAACGGCAGCTCGGCTTCCTGGTAGTAGGACATCGAGGCGTTCGTCTTGACCGCCGGCCAGTAGCCCAGGCGGCCATCGAGCCAGCCCAGCTGGCCATCGACCCACGCGTGCGGCGTGCCCGACACGCGCTGGGCGTTGCCCTGAGTCGCGTCGAGGTGATACGGCAGCACCGGGTTGCCGGCAAAGTCGAGCTGCTCCCAGACCTTGCGGCCACCAGGCTGTGGCACGGTGAAGCGATCACCGAAGCCTCGCACGCCCTTGAGCGTTCCGAAGTACTGGTCGAAGGAACGGTTCTCCTGCATCAGGATGACGACATGCTCGACATCCTTGATCGTGCCGGTCTTGTTGTTGGCCGGAATCGCGAGGGCCTTTCGGATGCTCGGCGGAAACACGGACAGCGTGGCGGCGGCAACGCCGGTCTGGGCTGTGCTTTGAAGAAACTTGCGACGCGAGGTGGTCATTGCGGTCTTCCTTTGGACGAGTTCGTGAGGGCAGCGCCGACAAGCTCGTGGCTCGAGACCACGCGCTGGGTAGACGGGTGCATGACTGACTGATTGACTGCACCGCCTATCGTTGACGAACGCTGTGACAGCAATGTGTAGAGCTCCTCCAAGGATGACGCCTGCAGCCGTCGTCACCGGGTCTCGTACGTCAGCGGATCGCGACCGGATTGATCATCGACTGCACCCCGCATAGCTACACGATGTCATCGCGCTGACACATCCGCGCCATACCGTGGCAGCTTCAGGCGGCTCTCGTGTCGTCACGACCTCCCGCGAGCCCGTCGCCCATGGATGAAGTCATCGGTCTTTTCCCGACGCCGTTCATGCGCGTCGCCGGCGCGCTCCCCGCTGAACTGGTGGATGGCCTGGTCGAGCACTTCAAGCCGCTCGCCCGCCGCGACAACAACTCGTCGCAGAACCTCTCGCACACCGAAGTGCTGAAGCCGGCCGACAGCCCGCTGTTGGTCGAGACGGCACGGGTCGTCACACCGAAGCTGGCCGACTTCGGCGCCCTGCTGTTCGGCGAGCGCATCGGCTGGTCGCTGAAGGAGATGTGGGTCAACGTACTCGACACCGGTGGCCGTCAGGCGATGCACAACCACGCGAACAGCTTCGTCTCGGGTGTGGTCTACCTGACGCCGACCCATCCGGACGCACGCACGGTCTTCATGAAGTCGCCCGGCGGCACCGACTTCGCGTTCCGCAACGACCATGCCGGAGCCACGCCGACCGCCTACAGCGCCGACAAGTGGGTCAGCCCAGCACCCGAACCCGGCGACATGGTCCTGTTCCCGAGCTACCTGCTGCATGCGGTCCCGCCGAATCCGGGCGAGCGGCGCATCACGATGGCGTTCAACGCGATCCCGAGCCGGCTCGAGTCGTGGGGATACGCGATCACGTTCGCCGGCTGAACCCGAACATGGCGGTCCAGTCTTCGCTGTCGAGCGGCGCACGCTGGCCGGCCCGGCCGCTGCGGCAACATGCCGCGCTCGGCCTGATGGCCGCTTCCGGCTTCGCCGGTCTCGGCTACCAGATCGTCTGGACCCAGCAATGCGCGCTGTGGCTCGGCCACGAAGCGGCCGCGGTCCTCGCCGTCGTCACGGCGTTCTTCGGCGGGCTCGCGGTCGGTGCGTTCGCCTGTACACCGCGGATTGCGCGCAGCCGACATCCCGGGCGCTGGTATGCGGCGTGTGAGCTCGTGATCGCGGTCTGGAGCCTCGCGATCGCGCTAGGGCTCGCGCCGCTGAGCACCGCGATGCTCGACCTGACCGGCGCGCAGCCGACGCCGGCCTGGCAATGGACAGTCGCCTTCGTCGGCACCTTCGTCGCGCTGCTGCCGGCGACCGCCGCGATGGGCGCGACCTTGCCGGCAATGGAACGCACCCTGGCGCGCTGGCACGGCGACGCGAAACGCATCGCGGCGCTGTATGCGGCCAACACGGCCGGCGCCGTCGTCGGCGTGCTCGCCGTCGCGTTCTGGCTGGTGCCGACCTTCGGCCTCGTGCGCACCGCCGCCCTGTGTGCGACGCTGAACGTCGCCTGCGCGCTCGGTGGAGCGCGCCTCTTTGCGGGGTCCGCAACGCCGACCGAGAAGCCAGCCGATTCAGACGGCTCGCGCAACACGCTGTGGCGACTCGCTGCGACCGGGCTGCTCGGCATCGGCTACGAGATCGTCGTCGTGCGCGTCCTCGGCCAGGTCACCGAGGACACGGTCTACACGTTTGCGCTGCTGCTCGCCGTGTACCTGGCCGGCAGCACCTGGGGTGCGGCCGCGTACGCGCGTCGATCCGAAGGACCGGCACACGCCGATGCAGTGCGCGACCGCCTGCTCGCCTGGCAGGCCGCCGCCTGCCTGCTCGGCACAGCGAGCCTCTGGGGCGCCGATTCGATCCGGAACGGGATGCTCGGAGCGCTCGGCCCCGGCATGCCGGCCGCACTCGCCGCCGAGGCCACACTCGCGATCCTGGCCTTCGGCCCGCCGACGGTCGTGATGGGAGCGCTCTTCAGCCACCTGAGCGCGCAGGCCAAGAGCGCGTCGTTCGGCTTCGGCCGTGCGCTCGGCTGGAACACGCTCGGCGCGGCCGCTGCACCCCTGCTGCTCGGCATGGTGCTGATTCCGCAAGGCGGTGCGAAGGCCGCCGCGCTCACGGTCGCGATCGGCTATCTCGCACTGCTGTCGACAAGTGGCCGCAAGCTCATCGTGGCGCGATTGGCCGCGGTTGCGGCGATCGCGGTCGCGGTCGCGGCACCGCCGCTGACGTTCCTCACGATCCCCGAAGGCGGCCGAGTCATCAGCCACCACGAAGGGCCGATGGCGGCTGTCAGCGTCGTCGAGGACGCCGATGGCGTCGCCCGGCTGCGCATCGACAACCACCAGCAGGAAGGCAGCAGCGCAAGCGCCTTTGCCGACTCGCGCCAGGGCATCCTTCCGCTGCTGCTCCACCCCGCCCCGCGGCACGCCCTCTTCCTCGGCCTCGGCACCGGTGTGACGGCCACGGCAGCGACGCGCGATCCCGACCTGCGGGTCGATGCGGTCGAATTGCTGCCCGACGTGATCGCCGCGTCGTCGCACTTCACGGGGGGCACCGCCACCGCTGCGCCGACCAACCGCCTGCGCACGCTCGCGGCAGACGCTCGCCGCTATGTGCGGACCAGCGCGCAGCGATATGACGTGATCGTCTCCGACAACTTCCATCCGGCCCGCAGCGGCTCCGGCTCGCTTTACACGGTCGAGCACTTCGAGAAGGTCCGCGACCGGCTCACCGCCGACGGCGTGTTCTGCCAGTGGCTGCCATTGCACCAGCTCGACCTCGACACCTTGCGCAGCATCGTGCGTTCGTTCGGCGCGGCCTATCCGGGTGGCTGGGCGATGCTCGCCACCTACAGCCTCGAGACGCCTGTGCTCGGCCTCATCGGCCGGCGCGACGCCGGACCCTTCGACGTGCGCCGCGTGCAGGCGCGCCTTGCCGAGGCCGCGCCTTCGCTGCGACTGGCCGATCTCGGCATCCCGGATGCTTATGCGCTGCTCGGCGGCTTCGTCGCCGGACCGCGTGCACTGGCCGCGTTCGCCGGTAATGCCCCGCTCAACACGGACGATCTCCCGGTCGTCGCCTACCGCGGCCCGCGTATCACGTACGCACCGGTTTCATTGCCGCGCGAACGGCTGTTCGAGCTGCTGCATGCCGTGCGCATCGAACCGGCCGAGCTCGTGCGGGCCGATCCGACGACCGCGCGCCGGCTCGCTGCGTACTGGCAGGCGCGCGATCGCTTCCTCGAAGCCGGCCAGCATGTCCGGCCGACAGCCGACGTGCGTCGCATGCTCGCGCAGGTGCGGGAGCCGCTGCTCGCGGTGCTGCGCATCAGCCCCGACTTCCGGCCCGCCGCGGAGCCGTTGCAGCGGATGGCGCACGCTCTCGATCGTTCCGATCCGGAGGCCGCCCTGTCGCTGCGCTCGGCGTTGATGGCCGTGCGCCCCTCGCGCACCGAGCTGGACGACACCCCACGCTGAGCGCACACACGAGGCGGCGCGCGCCGTGTCACCGAACTGTCTTCGGCGTGTCATCGAGCCCCGCGAGCATGCGAACTGACGGAGGACTCGAACGATGACACGGTTGATCAGGCGCCGCGGCCTGCTGCAGGCAGGCTGCGCGCTCGGGCTCGCGCTGGCGGCGCCGGCGCTGCGCGCACACGAGTTCTTCACCGGCAACCTGACCGTGATCCATCCGTGGACGCGCGCCTCCAGCGCAGGTGCGACCTCGGCGATCGTCTCGATGACGTTCGAAGACGTCGTCCGCAGCGATCGCCTGGTCGGCGTGCAGACGCCGGTGGCCGCGCGTGCCGAGTTGGGCGGCCTCGGTGCCGGCGCGCCGCTCGACTTCGCGATCCCCGAAGGACGCACCTCAACATTGACGGAGACAGGCGTGCACCTGCGCCTGCTCGACCTCCAGTTCCCGCTGCTGCAAGGCCGCGAGTACCCGATGACCTTGGTCTTCGCCGAGGCCGGCCCGATCCGCGCTGCGCTGCTGGTCGACTACGCCGCTGCCTGACCATGCGCCGGCTCATCACTTCGCGCTGTTCGTCGCAGCGGTCGACGACACACGCACGACCTGAAATTTCGTGTCGCGGCGAAGTCGACACCAATCGCGTTGCAAGCACGCCAATCGATCCTCGCGCCGCCGCGCTTGTCACGACCTGGTCACCGCGCGTCCCTACCGTCTCGCCATCGAACAGTCGTCTTCCCCTCATCCCCGCCGGACCGGCTCGCGGTCGCGGCTCACTCAACCCCTTGGAGCCATCCTGATGAAGTTTCCCTTTGCGAAGAGTCCCCTTGCCATCGCGGCCGTCGCGGTCGTCGGCGCCACGGCGATGACCGGCGTGCCGGCCGATGCGACGGCGGCCCCCAAGGACAAGAAGGTGGCCGGCGAGTACGTCACTGGCGACTTCCACAACCACACGACCTGCTCGGACGGCTCGATCTCGATGCAGAAGCTGGTCAAGAAGTCGACCGGCACCACGGACACGCCGTGGGGCCTCGACTGGTTCGTGCAGGCCGGCCACGGCGGCAGCGGCAACCGCAACTGCACGCTCACCGAGGATGCAAGCCTGGGCACGCCGGCCTATCCGTACACTGGCGCCGGGCCGACCACGACTTGGGCCGCCAGCATCGGCGCGGCCAACATCAAGGGGCTGAACGGCGGCGTCGGCGGCAACGGCAACATGTGGCGCTGGCAATCGATCCAGGAGTTCCAGTACCCGCTGCTCGAGTACCTGGCGGCGGCGCAGGACAAGCCGCTCTTCATCGGCGTCGAGTCGGTCGCCGCAGGCCACGAGCACACCTCGATGTCGGTCATCACCGGCCAGATGCCGAGCTCGCTCGACCACGCGACGTTGCCGACCAGCACCGGCTACAGCCCGCTCGGCAATGCGACCGCGCTGGCGCAGTGGGAGTACTGCTTCGACCGCAACGACGCCGACACCAGCCGTGGCAACACCACGGGCACCGCGATCGGCAACAACTGGAACTGCGCGGTGACCGGCAGTCTCAACGCGGCCGACCCGAGCTGGAGCGCGACAGCGCAGAAGCTCATCCCGGCCGGCGGCACCGGCACCGGCACGCGCGGCCACCTGAAGACCGTCGAGGCAGTCAAGTGGATGGCCGAGAACCATCCGAACGCAAGCTACTACGTGCCCGCGCACCTCGAGCGCGCCGGCCCGTTCAACCCGAACGGCAACAACGGCTTCAACATCGAGCACCTGCGCAACTTCAACAACGCCGCGCCGCGCGTCGCATTCGGCTTCGAGACCCAGCCTGGGCACGGCGCGTCGAGCGATCGCGGCGAGTACTCCCCGCGCCGCAACAACATCGGCGGCGTGCTGGTCGACTCGGTTGGCGGCACGACCTACGGCGGCACCGGCATCTATGGCGCCTACGTCGGTGGCGTCTGGGACGCGCTGCTGGGCGAAGGCCGCGGCTTCTGGTTCTTCGCGAGCTCCGACTGGCACAACCGCGGCATCTTTGGACCCGACGATCGCCGCACGACGCAGGACTTCTATCCCGGCGAGTACCAGCGCGACTTCGTGATGGTCCGTAACAGCAAGGACAAGAAGCTGCGTCCGCAGACGATCGTCGACGGCCTTCGCAGCGGCAACAGCTTCACGACCAGCGGCCAGCTGATCGATCGCCTCGCGTTCGTTGCCTGCGAGTCGTACCCGACCGGGCAGGCAGCGAGCCACACGACCGCGCCGGTGCTGGGCCTGGCCCACTCGGCGGCGGTCCGCAACACCGACGTCGATCGCGACAACTGCGCGACGATGGGCGAGAAGCTGGTGGTCCGTCCGGGCTCCGAGATCGTCGTCGCGATCGTGGTCCGCGATCCGTCCGGCACCAACTACGCGCCGTACGCGTTCCCGAACCCGTCGCTCGCACAGATCGGCATCAGCCAGCCGCTCAACGCACCGGTGCTTGATCACATCGACCTGATCCGCGGCATGGTGACCGGCTACAAGGCACCGTCCGGGGCCGATTACGCCGGCGCCTGGCCGAGCACCTGGCTCGCCAATCCTGACCCGGCGACGATCCCGGCGGCGGCGAAGAACACCACCGCCGCGGTGGTGAAGACATTCAACGGCAGCACCTGGAAAAAGGCCGACGGCGACTTCCTGCAGATGACGCATCGCATCCCGGCGGTGACGGCGTCGCAATACATCCGGCTGCGCGGCACCAACCTGCCGGCCAGCGTGCCGAACGAGACCGATGCGAACGGCAACCCGTTGCCCGACCTGTACACGAACGCGAGCGGCACGGCCAACCTGCGGATCAAGTGCGACGACGCCGGCTGCCCGGCCCACCTCGCGGTGGTCAATGGCCAACGCTACTCGACGTACGACGTCGCGGCCTGGGCCGACCTCTGGTTCTACAGCAACCCGATCTTCATCGAGGTGTCCGGCTCGACGATGGTCGCCGGCGTGAAGTAGCGCGCTCCGTCATTGCACAGGCGCCGCGTTCAACGCGGCGCCTTTTCCGTTTTTGCAGACCCCGATCCATCGGCTGCCGACGACGACTCCAACTCTCCGCTCCACGCCGATTTCTTCGAACGAGCGCCCCGACATGCCTTCTGAATTTCCCATCGACGCCCACAGCCGCTCCCCGCGTTCGACGAGCCGCTCGTCACTGCCAAATTGGCTGCGCGAACCCCTGCTGCATTTCGTGATGATCGGTGCCTTGCTGTTCGCGATCGACCACGTCGTCGCGGGCCGCAGCGACGATCCGAAGACGATCGTCATCGGCCATGAAGTCGAGGCCGAGGCCCGACAGATCTTCCGAACCGCGCGCGGTCGCGAGCCCGATGCCGCCGAGCTGAAGGCGCTGCACGAGCGCTGGCTCGACAACGAGGTGCTGTACCGCGAAGGCCTCGCGCTGCAGGTCGATCGCGGCGACACCGCGATTCGCGAGCGGGTGATCTTCAAGGCACTCAGCGTCGTCGACGCCGGTACCAAGCTGCCGCCGTTCGACGATGCCCTGCTGCGCGCCTGGTTCGAGTCGCGCCGCTTGCGCTACGACGAGCCGCCGCGCTTCGACTTCCAGGAGGCTGCGCTGGCCGGCGACACCTCGGAGACCGACGTGCGCGCCTTCGTCGCCGCGTTGAATGCCGGCACGCCCGGCGACGCGAGGGCCGGACTGCGCGTCTTCAAGGGCCGGCCGCGTGACAACCTGGTGCAGAGCTACGGTGAAGCGTTCGCCGCGGCGCTCGAGGCGACGCCGATCGGCGAGTGGCAGGCTCAGCCGACCCGCGACGGCTGGCGCGCGATCCGCCTCGAGTCGATCTCGGCGGCGAAGCCGGCGGTGTTCGAGACCCTGCGCGGCGTCGTCCTGCAGGACTGGACCGACGCGACCCTCGCCGACCAGCGCACTGCGGCGGTCCGCGCGATGGGCCGCAAGTACAAGGTGCTGGTCGAAGGGGCGCCACGATGAGGCGCTGGCTGCACGGCCTCGTGCTGCTGCTCGTAGCCGCACTCGCGCCGACGGCGCTGGCCCACGAGATGAGCATGGCCGAAATGGAGTTGCGCGAGACCGCGCGCGGCGAATTCGTCTGGCAATGGACCGCGAGCGGCAACCGGCCGGCCGGCGAGGACCTGGCGCCGATCTGGCCGGCCGTGTGCAGCGCCGAAGGGAACCTGCTGCATTGCGGCGAGGCCGGCCTGCAAGGTCCGCTCTCGGTCGACGGCGTCGGCAAGCGCTATTCGGCGGCGCTGATCAAGATCTTTTGGCTCGATGGCCAGTCGAGCGTCCACACGTTGACGGCTGGGCAGCCGAGCGTGCGGCTGCACGGTGCGGCCGGCGACCCGCGCGATGCCACGGCGATCGCAGCCGCCTACGGCGTGCTCGGCGTCGAGCACATCTTGAGCGGCTTCGACCACCTGCTGTTCGTGATCGGCCTGCTCTTCTTGGTCGGCTTCGAGCGCCGCCTGATTGTCACGATCACTGCGTTCACCGCGGCACACAGCCTGACCCTCGCGATCAGTGCGCTCGGCTGGCTGACCCTGCGATCGGCGCCGGTCGAAGCGACGATCGCGCTGTCGATCATGCTGGTCGCCGGCGAGGCGCTGCGCCAACGCCAGACCTTGGCACGGCGCTGGCCCGCACTGGTCGCGTTCGGCTTCGGGCTCGTCCACGGCCTCGGCTTTGCCGGCGCGCTGAAGGAGATCGGTTTGCCGGACAGCCATCTCTGGATCGCACTGCTGACCTTCAACGTCGGCGTCGAGGTCGGCCAGCTGCTGACGGTCGGTGCCGCATGGCTCGTGGTCCGTGCGGTGCGCCGCTGGCCGATCGCGGTGCCGGCGCGCCGCGCTGCGCTCTATTCGATCGGCTCGCTGGCGGCCTTCTGGTCGCTCGGCCGCATCGTTGCGATCTTCGGCTGACGTTCGGCCCGCGTCAGAGCACGGGCAGCATCGACTCGTTCGCGACCTGTTCCTCGATCGGCTGCTCGATGCGCACGCGCGGCGCCGGAAAGACGAGCCTGAACACCGAGCCCTTGCCGACCTCGCTCTCGATCACGAGTTCGCCGCCGTGGCGCTGCACGACGTGCTTGACGATCGAGAGGCCGAGGCCGGTGCCGCCGGTCTCGCGCGAACGGCTGCCGTCGACCCGGTAGAAGCGTTCGGTCAGGCGCGGCAGGTGTTCGCGCGCGATGCCGGGGCCGGTGTCGCTGACGGCCAGCTCGCCGGCGCCGTCCTTCATCAGCCGCCATGACACGTCGATCGCACCGCCTTCGGGTGTGTAGCGGATCGCGTTGTTGACGAGGTTGGTGACGGCACTCGTCAGCTCGGTCGCGGAGCCGGCAATGGCGGTGCGCTCGGGCACATCGACCGCGATGCGGTGCCGGCCCGCCGACAGTGCGCGCGCGTCGGCCTCGACGACGCCGAGCAGCGGCTTCATGTCGACCCAGCGGTCGGCGGCCGGCCGCGGGCTGCCCTCGAGCTGCGCGAGGGTCAGCAGGTCGTGGACCAAGGTGCCCATCCGTTCGGTCTGCCGCGTCATCATCGCCAGCACGCGCTTGCGCTCG
>JBDSAB010000641.1:0-8552 GCA_039922395.1 Caldimonas sp. | reverse complement strand
GCCGCTCGCAGGCACTGGTCGAGGCGCTGATCGCGAAGGAGCGCGCACGCGGCATCCCGTCGACGCGGATCGTGCTCGCCGGCTTCTCGCAGGGCTGCGCCATGACGCTGATGACCGGCCTGCGTTGTGCCGAGCGCCTTGCCGGACTGGTCGGCCTGTCGGGCTACCTGCCGCTCGCCGATACGGTGGCCGGCGAACGCGCCGCGCCGAATGCCGACGTACCGATCTTCCTGGCGCATGGGCGGATGGACCCGGTCATTCCCATCGCGCGCGCGGTTGCCTCGCGGGACGCATTGAAGGCGCTCGGCCATCCGGTCGAGTGGCACGAGTACCCGATGCCGCATTCGGTCTGCGCCGAAGAGATCGCCGATCTGGAACGCTGGCTGAAGACGGTCCTGCGCTGAGAGCCGGCGCCCCGTCGACTCAGCGGGTCGGCGCTGGCGGGTCCTCGATGAATCGGCCGCGGCGCTGCGGGGCATCGACCGGCGGCGCCGTTCGAGCGGCGCGTTCGTAGAGGGCGCGCACTTTCGGGATGTTGGCCTCGATGTCGCGGATCCGGGTCGGCCCGGTCGGGTGCGTGCTCATGAATTCCGGCGAGCCGCCTTTGCTGGCGCCGGCCATCTTCTGCCACAACGTCACGCCGGCCTGCGGGTTGAAGCCAGCACGCGCCGCGAGCTCGAGGCCGACCAGATCGGCCTCCGATTCGTCCTCGCGCCCGAAGCGCAACGTCAGCAGCTGGCCACCCATGCCGGCGGCGAGGCGGCCGGCGTTGCCGAGGCCGAAGATCGCGGCGCCGATCTCGATGGCACCGCGCGTCGCCATCGTCTTGCCCATCTGCTCGCGCGCATGCTCGCGCAGCGCATGCGCCATCTCGTGGCCCATCACCATCGCGACCTCGTCGTCGGTGAGCTTCAGCTGCTCGAGGATGCCGAGGAAGAAGGCGATCTTGCCGCCCGGCATGCAGAACGCGTTGATCGCGCGACTGCCGATCAGGTTGACTTCCCAACGCCACTCGCGGGCGCGCGGGTTCCACACATAGGTGTACGGAATGATGCGGCGCGCGATGCTGCGCAGTCGCACGACCTGCGGATTGCTCTCCGGGGCGAGCGCCTTCTTCGCCGCGGCCTGCGCGAGCAGCTGGCTGTACTGCTCGGTGGCCGCCTTCTCGATCTGCTCGGCCGAAACCAGTTTCGACATCGTCGACGGCGGCCCGACGTCGACGCCCTCGCGCGCCAGCGCGGGGGTCGCCCAGCCCGCCGCGAGCGCCGCCAGCCCGCCCACGGCCCGACGGCGCGCGTGCAGCGGGCAGGCGCAGGCATAACCCTGCCAAGGCAGGAGGCCCTGGCGCACGTCCGCCGGGCGGTCATCGCCGCGCTCCGAATCGGGATGTCGTGTCGTCATCTCGCGCAAGATTCGTTGGATCGTACGGACGCAGAGAAGGCTTTGTCGTTCGGCCGACTAATCATCCGTCAACGGCGTGTTCGGGTCGACCTCGAGGCGCCGAACCTCCGCCCGCATCCTCCACAGCAAGACGAGTGCCGGCAGGGCGACGATCGCCGAGAGCACGAAAAACTCGGGCCAGCCGATCGACTGCGCGAGCACCCCGGCCAGCGGCCCGACCCAGACCCGCCCGACCGAAGCGAAGGCGCTGAGCAGCGCGTACTGGGTCGCGGTGAAGCGGTGGTTGCACAGGCTCATCAGGAACGCGACGAATGCCGCCGTCCCCATGCCGCCGGTCAGGTTCTCGCATGCGATCACCAGCAGCAGCCCGCCGTCGACATCGGTCGGATGGAGCAGCTTGACGAAGCCCCAGTCGAACGCCGGCAGGGTGAGTCCGGGCAGCACGCCGCGCCCGTTCACCGCGAGCCACCAGAAGCCGAGATTGCTCAGCATCTGCAGCACGCCGAACAGCATCAGCGAACGCCAGAGGCCGAGGCGCAGCATCAGCGCGCCGCCGACCAATGCGCCGCCGATCGTCAGCCAGAGGCCGATCACCTTGTTGACGACGCCGACCTCCGCGGTGCTGTACGCCATCGCCTGCAGCAGGAACGGTGTCATCAGCGAGCCGGCGAAGGCGTCGCCGAGCTTGTAGAGGACGATGAACGCAAGGAAGGCGCCGGCACCCGGCTGGGTGAAATAGCTACGCAGGCCGCCGAGCAACGTCTCGAACTTCGCCGCCTTCGCGGCCCAGGCGGCGAGCGGCAACGTGAAGGCGATGCCGAGCAGCAGCGCGGCCAGCTCGATCCAGCGCTGCTGCAGCGCGGCTGGCATCGAGGTCATGCGCAGCACCGGCTCGAGCAGGAAGCGGGCGAGCGGCGGCCCGAGCCGATCGCTGACGACGAAGCCGATCGCAACTGCGGCGACGACCGCGAGGAAGCCGACGACGTCGTGGCGCGCCACGCTCGACGGGCGCGGTGCGACCTTCAGGCGCGGCAGCACGGTCGCCGACAGCACCGCGGCCGCGGCCATCAGCCCGGCCATGAAGCGGTAGACCTCGGGCCAGGTCCAGCCGCCGCCCTGTGCGACGTCGACCCAGATCAAGGCGACGCCGCCCGACAGGATCATTGCGAGCCGGTAGCCGAGCACGCTCAACGACGAGCCGAGGCCGCGCTCGCTCGCGGCGAGCAGGTCGGTGCGATAGGCGTCGATGACGACGTCCTGCGAGGCCGAGATGAAGGCGACCAGGCAGGCCAGCAACGCGAAGCTGCGAATCGCGCCGGCCGGCGGGGTCGAGGCGATCCAGACCAGCGCGCCGGCCAGCGCGAGCTGGGTCAGCACCAGCCAGCCGCGACGACGCCCGAGCCACGGCAGCTCGAAGCGGTCCATCAGCGGGGCCCACAGGAACTTGAAGGTGTAGGGCAAGCCGACCAGGCTGAGGAAGCCGATCGTCGCGATGTCGACGCCCTCGATGCTGAGCCAGGCCTGCATCGCCTGGCCGGTCAGCGCGAGCGGCAGGCCCGACGCGAACCCGAGCACGCAGACCACCAGAAGGCGGTGCAGTGCCGCCGCATCCAGTCGCGGCGCCGCGGAGGCCACGCGGGCGGCCGGAACAGTCATCCGCGCATTCTAGGGAGCGGGACTGTGCCGAGAGACGACGAAAGGCGGCCCGATCCGGGACAATTGACGCATGAATCGATCGTCGCCGCGCGCGTCGACCCCTGCGTTCTCGGCGCCCGAGTTTCGTGCCGCGCTCGGCACGTTCGCAACCGGTGTGACGATCGTTACGGCGTGCGACGCCGCCGGGTTGCCGGTCGGCATCACCGCGAATTCGTTCAACTCGGTATCCCTCGCGCCGCCGCTGGTGCTCTGGAGCCTGGCGCGGATCGCCGGCTCGATGCCGGCGTTCGAACGCGGCTCGCACTACGCGATCAACATCCTGGCTGCCGACCAGCACGCTCTCGCGCTGCGCTTCGCGGCGAAGGCGATCGACCGCTTCGCCGGCGTGCCGTTCCGAACCGGCGCGAGCGGCGCACCGGTCCTCGACGGCGCCGCGGCGGTGTTCGAGTGCTTCAACCGCAGCCAGTACGAGGAAGGCGACCACGTCATCTTCGTCGGCGAGGTCGAGCACTGCGCGCACCGGCCCGGCGCGCAGCCGCTGATCTTTCACGGCGGGCGCTACTTCACCGAGCTGCCGCTGTAGACGGCTTCAGGTCGCCGCAGTTGGAAACGGGGGCGCCGCAGCGCCTCAGCTCGGTGCGGTCGAAAGCGGCGGGGCGAGCGCACCGAGGTAGCTGCGCACGCCCGCATCGGCGACCAGGGCATCGAACGACGCCGCCTGCATCAGCTGCCCCTTGTTGACGAACAGGAAGCGCTCGCAGCTCTCGCGCAGGATCTGCAGGTGGTACGGCTCGTTCGGGTGCAGGCACAGGAAGACGAGCCGGCCCTCGGCGCGGAGCTTGCGGAAGAAGTCGAGCATGAAGCCGATGTAGCCGTCCTGGGTGTTGAACTGCGGTTCGTCGAACAGGTGGATGCGTGGCGAGTTGCAGTGCGCCTTCTCCATGGTCGACTCCGGCCGGGTGCGTCGGAACGCGCGCACCTGGTACGACTGGTGGTAGTGGATCGCGAGCCGATCGCGCTCGCCGTAGCGCACCGCGTGGATGTCCTGGCCGCACACGCGCACCCGGCCGGCCGTGGGTCGATTGCTGCCGGTGATCAGCTCGAACAGCGTGGTCTTGCCCGATCCGTTCGGCCCCATCACGCCGACGATGCCGGGCCCGTCGACAGTGAAGTCCGCTTCGAGCGTGAACGTGGCGCGCGGCCGGATCAGGCCGCGGGTGTAGCGCTTGACCAGCCCTTCGACGCGGAGCAGCGGCGCATCCATGTCTCAGACCCCGAGCAGCTCGACCCGCTGCGCGGCGTCGGTACGCAGTGCCTCGGCCGGCCCCTGGTGGACGATGCAGCCGCGGCTCATCACGTAGACGCGGTCGGCGACGGCGAGCGCGCTCTGCACGTTCTGCTCGACGACGAGCACGGCGATGCCTTCCTGCTTCAGGCGCCGGATCGTCTTCAGCACGTCCTGCACGACCTTCGGCGCGAGGCCCTGGCTCGGCTCGTCGAACAGCACCATGCCGGGCGCGCCCACGAGCGCGCGCGAGATCGCGACCATCTGCATCTCGCCGCCCGACAGGTTCTCGCATTCGCGGTGCATCAGGTATTCGAGCGCGCTGAAGATCTCGAAGCAGTCGCGTTCGCGCCAGGCCCGGAAAGGAGTTCGCTTGCGCGCGATCGCAAGGTTGCGCGCCACCGTCAGGGTCGGAAAGATGCGGCGGTCGTCCGGCACCCAGCCAAGGCCCATGCGGGCGATCTCGTGGGTCGGCGCGCGCGTGACGTCGCGGCCGTTGAACTCGATGCGACCGCTGCGCGCCGGCGTCAACCCGAGTACCGAACGCAGCAAGGTGGTCTTGCCGGCGCCGTTGGCGCCCAGCAACGCGACCACCTCGCCGCGCCCGACCTGCAGCGATACGTCGAACAGGACCTGGGTGTCGCCGTAGAACGTGCGGACCCGTTCGAGCGCGAGCATCGCCGTCATGCCGCGAGCGCGCCGAGGTTCGAGCGCTGCACCCATGGGTTCTCGCGCAGCTCGTCCGGTGTGCCGCTCGCGATCACCTGGCCCCAGTGGATCACCGACACGTTGTCGGCGAGGCGGAACAGGAAACGCATGTCGTGCTCGATGATCACGATCGTGAGCTGCCGCTTCAGCTCGCCGATCAGATCGGCAAGCCGCTCGGTCGCCTCGGCGCCGAGACCGGCGGTCGGCTCGTCGAGGAACAGGAGGCGCGGCGCTGCCGCCAACGCGACCGCGATCTCGAGCGCACGCCGGTCGCCGTACGACAACCCACGCGCCGGGGCGTGCTCCTTGCCGGTCAAGCCCACACGTGCGAGCACGGCGGCCGCCTCGTCCTGTGCGGCGCGGTTTGCGCCGAGGTCGCGGGCGACGTTGAAGCCCTGGCGCCGGACCGACGGCAGCGCGACCAGCACGTTGTCGAGCGCGCTGTATTCGTTGAACAGGTTCATGACCTGGAACGAGCGCGAGATGCCCTTCTGCGCGATGCGGCGCGGCGGCAGGCCAGTGATGTCCTCGCCGGCAAACATCACGCGGCCTCGATCGGGCGCGTGTTGCCCCGTCAGCACATGGAAGCAGGTCGTCTTGCCGGCGCCGTTCGGGCCCATGATCCCGGACAGCCGGCCTTCCTCGAACGCGAGGTTGATGTCCTGCAGCACGACGTGATCGCCGAAGCGCTTGTGCAGGCCGACGGCTTCAAACAGGGCCATGCGCGACCCCTTCGTGCGGTAACGCGGGCGCCGCCTTGCGTGCCGACAGCTGGCGGCGCGCCGCCTGCCAGAGCCCGGCGATGCCTTCCGGCTTGCACAGCACCATCACGACGAACAGCAGGCCGTACCAGAGCAGCCAGGTCTCGGTCGTCGCGCCGAGCACGTCGCGCGCGAGGATGAAGAAGACCGCGCCGATCACCGGGCCCCAGAAGCTGACCAGCCCGCCGCCGATCAGCACCATCATCACGACGAAGCCGGACGAGTGCAGGCTCATCACGTTCGGATACGCCGACTGCTGAGCCATCGCGAACAGCGCGCCGGCCAGGCCGGCGATCGCCGACGCCAACGTGAACACCAGCCACTTGTAGAGCCAGACGTTGTAGCCGACGAACGCGGCGCGAACCTCGTTCTGGCGGATCGCCGAAAGCACACGGCCGAACGGCGAGTGGACCAGCCGCCAGAGCCCGGCCAGCGCCAGCGCGAAGACCGCGAAGCAGAAGTAGAACAGCGCCTCGTTGCTGCGCAGGTCGAACGCCAACGTGCCGAGTTGCGCGATCGGCCGGCGGATGTTGAGGAGGCCATCCTCGCCGCCGGTCACGCTGTGCCACTTGATCGAGACGAACCAGAACACCTGGCCGAACGCGATCGTCAGCAGCGCGAAGTAGATGCCGCGCTTGTGCGAGACGCAGGCGCCGACCGCGGCCGCGAGCAGCGCGGTGACGAGCACCGCGCCGGCCAGGTCGAACCACAGGTTGGCCAGCACGCGCTGCTGCAGCAGTCCGAACGCGTAGGCGCCGACGCCGAAGAACGCGCCGTGCCCGAACGAGGGCAGGCCGGTCGTGCCGAGCATCAGGTTGTAGCCGAGTGCGAACAGCATCCAGATCATCACCTCGAGCGCGAGGTACTGATAAAGGCCGACCTTGGCCAGCCACCACGGCGTCGTCACCAGGGCGAGCAGCACGATGACCATCGGAAGCGGCATGAAGCCGGCGCGCGCAGGAGCGGAAGGCATTCTCGACAAAGCAGTGGACACGAAGAAATGTACGTTCTATTATTCGAGCGCACAAGAATATTTGTTCTCTCCTGCATTCCACGCCTCCGTCCCGAATGACCGCCCGCGCCACCACCTACGACGAGCTGAAGGAAGCGATCTCGCGCGCCTATCCGACCTTGTCGCCGCAGTTGCAGCGGCTGTCGCGCTATGCCCTCGACAAGCCGCACGACCTCGCGCTCGGCACCGTCGCCGCGGTCGCGCAGGCGAACGCGGTGCAGCCGTCGTCGATGATCCGGTTCGCACGTGCGCTCGGCTTCGACGGCTTCACGCAGATGCAGCAGGTGTTCCAGAGCCACCTGGTCGAGCGCTCGACGCCGTACCTCGAGCGCATCCAGACGATGCGGCGCGGGCGCGGCGCGGCGGCGCGACCGGACGGCGGCGTGCTGCACCAGTTCGTCGACGAGGCGATCGGCGAGCTGCGCCAGCTCGAGGACAACGTCGATGCCGACGCGCTCCAGGCCGCGGCGCGCGTGCTGGTCGACGCGCCGCAGATCCATGTGCTGGCGCAGCGCCGGGCATTCCCGGTCGCCTGCTACCTCGCCTACGCGCTGAACCAGCTCGAGTTGCCGGCCCGCCTGCTCGACGGCCTCGGCGGCATGCTGGCCGAGTTCGCGCACGGCATCCGCGCCGGCGATGCGCTGCTCGTCGCGAGCTTTCGCAACTACACGCCGGCGGTGGTCGAGACCGCGCTCGCCTGCCGCCAGCGCGGCGTCTCGGTGATCGCGATCACCGACAGCGGCCTGTCGCCGCTGAAGCCGGCCGCCGACATCTGCTTCGAGCTCGGCGACGACTCGTCCCGGCCGTTCCGGTCGCTGGTCGGCCCGCTCTGCTTCGCGCAGGCGCTGGTCGTCGGCACCGGCCACCAGGTCGCCGCAGCACGGCGCAAGACGCGCAGCCCGCGCCGCCGCGGGAAGACGCAATGACGGTCGGCACGCCGCGCCCCGCGATCCCGGCCGCCTCGGCACGGCCGTTCGACGTGATCTGCATGGGGCGCGCCGCGGTCGACCTGTACGGCGAGCAGATCGGCGGTCGACTCGAGGACATGCGCTCGTTCGCCAAGTACCTCGGCGGATCGCCGGCCAACACCGCAGTCGGCGTGGCCCGCCTCGGCCTGAAGCCGGCGATGCTGACTCGAGTCGGCGACGAGCACAACGGCCGCTTCGTGCGCGAGAAGCTGGCCGCCGAAGGCGTCGATGTCTCGCACGTGAAGACCGATCCGAAGCGCCTCACCGCGCTGGTCTTCCTCGGCATCCGCGACGCCGACACGTTCCCGCTGGTCTTCTACCGCGACCGCTGCGCCGACATGGCGATCGACGCCGCCGACTTCGACGGCGCCTTCATCGGCTCGGCGCGCGCCCTGCTGCTGTCGGGCACGCATCTGTCGCAGCCGGGCACGCTCGCCGCCTGCGAAGCCGCCATCGCGCACGCACGGCGACAGGCGACGCGGATCGTGCTCGACATCGACTACCGGCCGGTGCTCTGGGGTCTGACGAGCCCGGGTCTCGGCGAACAGCGCTATGTCGAATCGGCGGCGGTCAGCCGGCAGCTCCAGCAGATCGTTCCGCACTGCGACCTGATCGTGGGCACCGAGGAAGAGATCCGGATCGCCGGCGGCTCGGGCGATACGCCGACGGCGTTGCGCACCTTGCGCGCACTGAGCGCGGCGACCCTGGTGATGAAGCGCGGCCCGATGGGTTGCGTCGTCTTCGACGGCGCGATCCCGGAG
>JBDSAB010000640.1:0-7334 GCA_039922395.1 Caldimonas sp. | reverse complement strand
GGCCCAGGTGCAGGCGATGTTCGCCGCGGCGACCGAGCACCATGGCCCGGTCGACACGCTGGTCAACAACGTCGGCTGGGACAAGATGATGTTCTTCACGCAGACGACGCCCGAGTTCTGGCACAAGGTGATCCAGATCAACTACGTCGGCGTCCTCAACTGCACCAAGGTCGCACTCGACGCGATGGTGCCGCGCAATGCCGGGGCGATCGTCTCGATCAGCTCCGACGCGAGCCGGCAAGGCGAACCGCGCGAAGCGGTCTACGGCGGCTTGAAGGCGGCGGTCAACAGCTTCATGAAGACGGTCGCGAAGGAAAACGGCCGCTACGGCATCCGCTGCAACGTGGTCTGTCCCGGGCTGACCTTGCCCGAAGCGGACGGCGACGTCGGCGGCACCAGCATGTGGCATGACCCATCGGGGATGTTCACGCCGGAGCAGGTCGAGAAGGTCGCAAAAGCGTTGCCGCTGCGCAAGGTCGGGCGGCCGAACGACATCGCGAATGCGGTCGTGTTCTTCGCGTCGCCGCTCGCCGCCGGCCACGTGACCGGGCAGGTGCTGTCGGTGTCGGGCGGCTACAGCATGATCGGCTGACGGCCGGGCGGAGATCACGTGGACTACCAGGACATCCTCTACGAAGAACGCGACGGCAGCGCGCGCATCGCGATCAACCGGCCCGACGTGATGAACGCGTTCCGCGGGCAGACCGTCGAAGAGCTGCTGCACGCGCTGCAGCGCGCCGGCTGGAACAAGCAGATCGCGGTGATCGTGCTGAGCGGCACCGGCGAGCGCGCGTTCTGCACCGGCGGCGACCAGTCGTCGCACAGCGGCCGGTACGACGGCCGCGGCACCGTCGGCCTGCCGGTCGAGGAACTGCACGGCACGATCCGCGATGTGCCGAAGCCGGTGATCGCGCGCGTGCAGGGCTTTGCGATCGGCGGCGGCAATGTGCTCGCGACCCTGTGCGACCTGACGATCGCTTCCGAGAAGGCGGTGTTCGGCCAGGTAGGCCCGAAGGTCGGCTCGGTCGATCCGGGCTGGGGCACCGCCTACCTCGCGGCCGTCGTCGGCGAGAAGAAGGCGCGCGAGATGTGGTACCTGTGCCGGCGCTACAGCGCGCAGGAGGCGCTGCAGATGGGCCTCTGCAACACCGTCGTGCCGCATGACCGGCTCGATGCGGAGGTCGACGCCTGGTGCGCCGAGATCGCCGCGAAGAGCCCGACCGCGCTGGCGATCGCGAAGCGCTCGTTCAACGCGTCGACCGACCACATCCGCGGCATCGGCAGCCTCGGCATGCAGGCACTGAGCCTGTACTACAACACCGCCGAATCGAAGGAAGGCGTCGCCGCGTTCCTCGAGAAGCGCAAGCCCGACTTCCGCCGCCATGTCTGAGCGCGGTCGGCCGCCAGCGCCGGCGCGTCCGCGGTGACGAGCCGCCGCACCGGCGCGCGCGCACAGCCCGACCCGACGTCCTCGGCAGCGGCGGGTGCGGCCCGCAAGCGCGTGCCTGCAAAACGGGCGCCGGCCGATGCGAACGGCGCGCCGTCGAACCGTCGCGCGCCGCAGACTGCCGCCGGCGCCGTCGCGGCGCCGACACCGCGCCGTGGGCGGCAACCGGTGGTAATCGAAGCGGCCATCGAAGCGACGCGCGATCAGATCCTGGCCCATGCGGCGCGGCTGTTCCGGCATCACGGCTATGCGGCGACGACCTTGCGCCAGATCGCCGACGCGGCCGGCATCAAGGCCGGCAGCATCTACTACCACTTCGGATCGAAGGACGAGATCCTCGGCGAGGTGCTCGACGCCGGCATGGCCGCGGTGACGAACGCGGTCCGCGAACGCATCGACGCGCTGCCGGCGAGCGCGAGCCACCGCGACCGGATCGCCGCGGCGATCGACGGCCACCTCTACGGCCTGCTTCACCATGGCGATTTCACCTCCGCGAACATCCGCATCTACGGCCAGATCCCGCCGGCCGCGAAGGCCCGCCACCGCGTCGTGCGGCGCGCCTACGCGCAGGTCTGGGACGACCTGCTGCAGGCCGCGCTCGACGCCGGCGAGCTGCGCGACGACACCAATCTCGCGGTGATCCGGCTGTTCCTGATCGGCGCGCTGAACTGGACGGTCGAGTGGTACAACCCGAACCGCGGCGCGTTCAGCTCGTTCTCGTCGCAGATCACCGCGATCGTCTTCGACGGCATCGCGGCACCGCAAAGGGTGCGCCGATGACTGCGAGCGACCGGTCCGGGAGGCCGAGATGACGTCGACCGACAGCGCCGTACCGGTCCTGGAGTGCCGCGCGATCGAGCGCCGCTTCGGCGGGCTGGTCGCGCTGACCGGCGTCGACCTGCACATCAACCGCGGCGAAATCTTCGGCCTGGTCGGCCCGAACGGCAGCGGAAAGACCACCTTGACCAACGCGATCACCGGGTTCTATCCGCCGCAGAAGGGCTCGATCGTCCTGAACGGGCGCGACATCACCGGCCTTGCGCCGCACCGCGTCGCCCGGCTCGGGGTCGCGCGCACGTTCCAGAACCTCGCGCTCTTCAACGGCATGACGGTGCTCGACAACATCCTGCTCGGCCGCCATGTCCACATGCGGCCGAGCGTCGTTCGCACCTTGTTCTACCGCTGGTTGAGCCGTGCCGACGAGATCAAGCACCGCGCGGTGGTCGAGGAGATCATCGACTTCCTGCAGCTCGAGAGCGTGCGCGACGAGCTGGTCGACTCGATCCCGATCGGCCTGAAGAAGCGGGTCGAGCTGGCGCGCGCGCTGGTCGCCGAGCCGAGCTTCCTGGTCCTCGACGAGCCGATGGCCGGGATGAACCAGGAGGAGAAGGAGTACATGGCGCGCTTCGTCCTCGACGCGCGCGACGAGCGTGGCGTCACGGTGCTGCTGATCGAGCACCACATGGACGTGATCACCGGCATCTGCGACCGCATGACGGTGCTGAGCTACGGCGAAATGATCGGCACCGGCGTGCCGGCCCAGGTGATCGCCGATCCGCGCGTCGTCGAAGCCTATCTCGGCAAGGCCCATGTCGCGCACTGACACTGTCGCTCCGGATCGCACGGCGGTGACGGCACCGGCCGGCGAGACCTGGGACTTCACGACCGAGTCGACCCTCGTCCGCCAGCTTGCGGCCAACGCGCGCGTCCATCCGACCCGCGCGGCGTTCCGCGAGAAGGACCTCGGCATCTGGCAGGAGACATCGTGGGCCGCCGCCCTCGACGTCGTGCTGGGCTGCGCGGCCGGCCTCGAGGC
This sequence comes from Caldimonas sp., assembly GCA_039922395.1. GTDB lineage: Bacteria > Pseudomonadota > Gammaproteobacteria > Burkholderiales > Burkholderiaceae_C > Schlegelella_A. The sequence goes on along the minus strand of JBDSAB010000640.1, from coordinate 4,071 downwards.
ACTCGGCTTCCAGGCCGGCGATGCCGCCCTGATCCTCGGCGACAACCGGCCGCGCCTCTACCTCGGCATGCTCGCGGTCGGCGCGCTCAGCGGTTATGCGATGCCGGTCTACCCCGACGCGACCCCTGACGAGATCCGCCACTTCACGCAGGAGGCGCGGGCGCGCTACGCGATCGCCGAAGACCAGGAACAGGTCGACAAGGTGCTCGACCTGCGCGAGAACGGCGCCGCGATCGAGCACATCGTCTACGACGATCCGCGCGGGCTGGCGAGCTATCCGCAGCCTGGCCTGCTGGCCTGGGACAAGCTGATCGCTCGCGGCGCCGAGCGCCTCGCCGCCGAACCGGGGCTGCGCGACGCGCTGATCGGCCGCGCGCAGCCGGACGGGCCGGCGGTCTTCGTGCATTCGTCGGGCACGACCGGCAAGCCGAAGGGCGTCGTGCTGTCGCATCGCAACCTGCTGGGGGGCGTGCGCAACGCGTACCGGGCCGGCGCGTTCCGCTTCGACGAGGAGATCCTCGCGTACTTGCCGATGGCCTGGGTCGGCGACTTCGCGATGACGGTCGGCGCCGGCATCGCGCTGCGCTTCACGATCAACATTCCCGAAGGCCACGAGACCGTCCTGCACAACCTGCGCGAGATCGCGCCGACCTTCTACCTGGCGGCGCCGCGCAGCTGGGACAACATGCTGACGACGATCCAGGTCCGCATGGAGGATTCGACGCCGCTGAAGAAGTGGATCTACGACCTCTTCATGAACTCGGCGATCGCGTCGGAGCGGCGCATGCTCGAAGGCGGCGCGCCGACCCTGGGCGAGCGGCTGCTGCGACCGATCGGCGAATGGCTGGTCTGCGGCCCGATCAAGGACCAGCTCGGCATGACGCGGATGCGCAACGCGTTCACCGGCGGCGAAGCGCTCGGCGAGGACACCTTCGTGTTCTACCGCGCGCTCGGCGTCAAGCTGCGCCAGCTTTATGGCCAGACCGAAAGCAGCGCGTTCAACGCGATGCAGGATGTCAACGAGGTGCGCCTGCACACGGTCGGCCGGCCGCTGCCCGGCGTCGACGTGAAGATCAGCGAGGCCGGCGAGATCCTGGTGCGCTCGGAGAGCGTGTTCGCCGGCTACTACCAGTTGCCCGACGCCTCGGCCGAAGCGCTCGACGCCGGTTGGCTGCACACCGGCGATGCCGGCTACCTCGAGCCGGATGGCCACCTCGTCGTGCTCGGCCGGCTCTCGGAAGTCGTGCACACGGCGAAGGGCGAGCGCTACATCCCGAACTACATCGAGAACCGGCTCAAGTTCAGCCCGTACGTCAAGGACGTCGCGGTGCTCGGCAAGGACCGCGACACGCTCGCCGCGATCGTCTGCATCGACAAGGAGCCAGTCGGCCACTGGGCCGAGGTGCGTGGCATCTCGTACATGTCGTACGCCGATCTCTCGCAGCGGCCCGAGGTGCTCGAGCTCGTCGGCACCGCGGTCCAGCGCGTCAACGCGACCCTGCCCGAGGGCCTGAAGCTGCGCCGCTTCGTCAGCCTGCACAAGGAATTCGATGCCGACGACGGCGAGATCACGCGCACCCGCAAGCTCCGCCGCAACGTCGTCGAGGAACGCTATGCACCGATCATCGATGCGATCTATGCCGGCCGCCGCGACGTCGCAATGAAGGCGCAGATCACCTACGAGTCGGGCGAGGTCGGCGTGACCGAGCGCCTGCTCACCGTGAAGGAGGTCGCCTGATGGACTGGGCGTTGTTCGCCGAGCTCGCGCTGAACGGCGCGATGGCCGGACTGATGTACTCGCTGGTCGCGCTCGGCATCGTGCTGATCTACAAGTCGTCGTCGGTGCCGAACCTGGCGCAGGGCGCGATGACGATGCTCGGCGCCTACTTCGTGCTCGAGGTCGCCCGCTATGGGCACGTGCCGATGTGGGTCGCGATCCCGATCGCGATGCTGCTGATGTTCGGCGTCGGGTTGGGCATCGAGCGGGTCGCGTTGCGCCGCCTCGCCGGCCGGCCGATCATCATGATCCTGATGATGACCTTGGGCCTCGACATCTTCCTGCGCGCGATCGCACTGACGGTCTTCGGCAGCAGCGGCCGGCCGATGCCGATCGGCATCCCGGACGATCCGCTCTTTCTCGGTCCGATCCTGCTGAACCGCAGCTACGCGGTCGGCGCCGCGGTCGCGCTCGCGCTGTGGGGCCTGTTCGTGCTGTTCTTCCGCAGCCGGCGCGGCGTCGTGCTGCGCGCGATATCCGACGACTACACCGCGTCGTGGTCGGTCGGCATCTCGGTCGAGCGCGGCGTCGCGCTGTCGTGGGCGATGTCGGCGGTGGTCGCGACGACGGCCGGCGTTCTGTGGGGCTCGGTGCAGGGCGTCGACCAGTCGCTCTCGATGCTGCTGCTGAAGGGCGTCACGGTCGCGGTGCTCGGCGGGCTCGACAGCATCGGCGGCGCGATGCTCGCCGGTCTGCTGCTCGGCATCTTCGAGAGCGTCGCCTCGGGCTACCTCGACAAGCTGGTCGGCGGCGGCAGCCGCGACCTGGTCGTCGCGGCGACCCTGATCCTGACGATCATGATCCGCCCGCACGGCCTGTTCGGCCGCCACGACATCGAACGGATCTGACCATGCTGTTTCGCCAGGCCGGCATCCACCACACCGACTACGCGGGCGACCGCGCGCTGTTTCCGGTGCCGGCCGACCGCTTCATGATCATCGGCCTGCTCGTGCTCGCCGTGACCGCGCCTCTGACGGCGAGCTCGCTGACCCTGAGCAGCTACCTGCTGCCGTGGCTGGTCTGGACCGCGGCGACGCTCGGCCTGAACCTGATCCTCGGCTGGGCCGGCCAGTTCCACTTCGGCTATGCGGCGATCATGGGGATCGGTGCCTACGCCTCGGTGCACGGCGCGCGCAACGGCATTCCGTGGGAGATCGCGGTCGTGCTGGGCGGGCTGACCGCGACGGTGATCGGCAGCACGTTCGCGTTCGCGGCGCTGCGCGTCAAGGGTCTCTACCTCGCGCTCAGCACACTCGCGCTGCAGTTCGTGATGGACTGGGTCATCTCGCACGTGCCGGCGATCAGCGGCGGCACCCAGGCGACCCTGCAGGCGCCGCCGATGAAGCTGCTCGGCCAGGCCGTCACGTCGGAGGTCGGCTTCTACTACGTCGCGCTCGGCTGGTGCCTCATCGTCACCTTGTTCATGCTGAACCTGCGCCGCACCGCGCTCGGCCGCGCGCTCGTCGCGGTGCGCGAGAAGGACTTCGCCGCCGCGGTGATCGGCGTGCACAGCTTCCGCTACAAGCTGGTCGCGTTCGCAACCTCGTCGTTCATCGGCGGCGTCAGCGGTGCGATCCTGATCTTCACGTTCTACCGCGCGGTGACGCCCGAGCAGTTCGCCGTCAACGTCTCGATCGAGCTGCTTGCGATGGTGATCGTCGGCGGCCTCGGCAGCATCATCGGCAGCTACTTCGGCGCTGCCTTCATTCTGCTGATGCCCGGGCTGATGAACAGCCTGATCGGCTGGCTCGCCACGCTGGCCGGCGCGCGCCTCGGCGTCGAGGCGCTGGCGCACATCCCGCACGCGGTCTACGGCGCGCTGATCATCCTGTTCCTGCTGGTCGAGCCGATGGGGCTCGGCAAGATGTACGCGAACCTGCGCAACTACCTGCTGGTGTGGCCATTTGGCTATGCGCGCAAGTAGCCCCGAGCGACTGCGATGAACCCGCCCTCACCCGCTGGATCGATGCCGACGCCCCCGGCCGCCGACCGCGGTGCCGACACCGGCCCCGACAGCGGCGCAGCGCCGGCCCTTGCCGCAGCGGCACCGATCCTGTCGCTGAACAACGTCGAGGTGATCTACGACCACGTCGCGCTCGCGATCAAGGGCGTCTCGATCGAAGTGCCGACCGGGGGCATGGTCGCGCTGCTCGGCGCCAACGGGGCAGGCAAGAGCACGACCTTGAAGTCGGTCAGCGGGTTGCTGCGCGCCGAGCGCGGCCTCGTGACGCGCGGCGAGCTGAAGTTCCTCGGCCAGGGCATCGACGGGCTGCTGCCGCAAAAGCGCGTCCAGC
>JBDSAB010000639.1:0-5917 GCA_039922395.1 Caldimonas sp. | reverse complement strand
CGCCGCCCGGCACATAGTCGGCCGTCTGCGGGTCGAGGCGCAGGATGTCCTTGCCGACCTTCTTGTAGAAGCCGGCGCCGCTCTTCTGGCCGAGCGCGCCCTGCTCGATCAGCTTGGCGAGCACCGGCGGCGTCGCGAACGAGGCATAGAACGGATCGGGATTCGGCGAGTCCGGACCGAGGTTGTCCTGCAGCGTCTTGATGACGTGCGCCATCGTGTCGAGCCCGACGACGTCGGCGGTGCGAAACGTCCCGGAGCTCGCGCGGCCCATCTTCTTGCCGGTCAGGTCGTCGACGACGTCGTAGGAGAGGCCGAAGTTCTCGGCTTCCTTCATCGTCGCCAGCATGCCGGCGATGCCGACCCGATTCGCGATGAAGTTCGGCGTGTCCTTGGCCCGCACCACCGACTTGCCGAGCGCGCTCGTCACGAACGCCTCGAGCCGGTCGAGGATCTCGGGGTTCGTCGTCGGGGTCGCGATCAGCTCGACCAGCGCCATGTAGCGCGGCGGGTTGAAGAAGTGGATGCCGCAGAAGCGCGGCTTGATCGCGTCTGGCAGTGCCTCCGACAGCTTCGTGATCGACAGCCCCGAGGTGTTGCTCGCGACGATCGCGTGCGGTGCGATCGCGGACGCGATCCGCTTGTACAGGTCGAGCTTCCAGTCCATCCGCTCGGCAATCGCCTCGATGATGAGGTCGCAGTCCTTCAGCTGGTCGAGGTGCTCCTCGTAATTGGCCTGGCCGATCAGCGCGGCGTCCTCGGGCACGCCGAGCGGCGCCGGCTTCAGCTTCCTGAGGCCTTCGACCGCCTTCGAGACGATGCCGTTCTTCGGCCCTTCCTTCGCGGGCAGGTCGAACAGCACGACCGGCACCTTGACGTTGACGAGGTGGGCCGCGATCTGTGCGCCCATCACGCCGGCGCCGAGCACGGCCACCTTGCGCACGTTGAATCGGTTCATCGCTTTTCCTTCCGGGATTTCGGGGGCCGTCATTCGCTGCGGATCCAGGTCTGCGTGCGACCGAGCATCGGCGTGCCGATGTAGCCGCGCACCTCGAGCTTGCTGCCGCCGTCGATCGGCTTCAGCCGGACGCGATACACCTTGCCATTGTTCGGGTCGAGGATGTCGCCGCCGTCCCAGATGCCCTTGTCGCTGTCGTTCTGGCGCACGTTGCGGATCAGGGTCATGCCGAGCACCGGCTTGTCCTTGCGCTCGTCGCTGCACTCCTTGCACACCGCGTCGGGCGCGGTCGCCGGATCGAGCAGCTTTTCGAGCTTGCCGCTCATGACGCCGCCGGACTCGGTGATGCGGATCAGCGACTTCTCCTTCTTCGAGTCGTCGTCGATCGTCTTCCAGACCCCGACCGGCGTGGCCTGCGCGTGCGCGATGCCGGCGCCGAGCGCCAGCGCTGCAGCGACGAATCCATGGAACAGCGTGCGAATCATCTGCGGGTCTCCGGGCAGAAAGCAGGTCGATGGGCGGTGGCGCGAGGCGATCAGAAGAAGGCCTCTTCCATGTCCATCATCGGCTTGGCACCGGCGCGCGCGGTGCGGATCAGCATCGCGGTCTCGGGCAGCAGCTTGGCGAAGTAGAAGCGCGCGGTGACCAGCTTGGCCTTGTAGAACGGATCGCCGCCATCGACCTTGGCAAGCGCGACCTTCGCCATCCGCGCCCAGAAGTAAGCGAAGACGAGGTGGCCGCAGATGCGCAGGTAGTCGACCGCCGCAGCGCCGACCTCGTCGCCGTTCTGGAACGCCTTCATGCCGATCTCGGTGGTCAGCTTCGTGACCTTCTCGCCCAGGTCGGCGAGCGGGTTGACGAACTCCTGCATTGCCTCGTCGGTGCCTTCGTCCTCGACGAACTGCGCGATCAGCTTGCCGAACTTCTTCAGCTTGGCGCCGTTGTCGCCGAGCACCTTGCGGCCGAGCAGGTCGAGCGACTGGATCGTGTTGGTGCCCTCGTAGATCATGTTGATGCGGGCATCGCGGACGAACTGCTCCATCCCCCACTCGCGGATGTAGCCGTGGCCGCCGAAGACCTGCAGGCAGGCCGAGGTCGAGATCCACGCGTTGTCGGTCAGGAATGCCTTGACGATCGGCGTGACCAGCGCGACCAGATCGGCGCACTCCTTGCGCTCGTCTTCGTCAGCGCTCGCCAGCTCCTTGTCGAGCTGCAGGGTCGTCCACATCGCGAGCGCGCGGCCGCCTTCGGCGTAGGCGCGCGCGGTCAGCAGCATCTTGCGCACGTCGGGGTGGACGATGATCGGGTCGGCCGGCTTGTCCTTCGCCTTGACGCCGGACAGCGAGCGCATCTGCAGGCGGTCCTTCGCATAGATCGCAGCGTTCTGGTACGCGACCTCGGTCAGTCCGAGGCCCTGCATGCCGACGCCGAGGCGGGCCGCGTTCATCATGATGAACATCGCGGCGAGGCCCTTGTTCGGCTCGCCGACCAGGGTGCCGATCGCGCCGTCGAGGACGATCTGCGCGGTCGCGTTGCCGTGAATGCCCATCTTGTGCTCGAGCCCGCCGCAGTAGATGCCGTTGCGCTCGCCGAGGCTGCCGTCGGCCTTCGGCAGGAACTTCGGCACCACGAACAGCGAGATGCCCTTCGAGCCGGCCGGCGCCTCCGGCAGCCGCGCCAGCACGAGGTGGACGATGTTCGGCGTCAGGTCGTGCTCGCCCGCGGAGATGAAGATCTTGTTGCCGGTCAGCTTGTAGGTGCCGTCGGCCTGCGGCTCGGCCTTGGTGCGCAGCAGGCCGAGGTCGGTGCCGCACTGCGGCTCGGTCAGGCACATCGTGCCGGTCCACTCGCCGCTCGTCAGCTTCGCCAGGTACGTCGCCTTCTGCTCGTCGGAGCCGTGCTCTCGCAGCGCCTCGAAGGCACCGTGCGAGAGGCCCGGGTACATCGTCCAGGCCTGATTCGCCGAGTTCATCATCTCGAAGAAGCACTGGTTCAGGATGTGCGGGAGGCCCTGGCCCCCGTACTGCGGGTCGCTGCTGAGCGCCGGCCAACCGGCCTCGACGTACTGCGCATAGGCCTCCTTGAAGCCCTTCGGCGCGGTGACCGCATGGGTGGCCGGATCGAGCGTGCAGCCCTCGATGTCGCCGCTCAAATTCAACGGCGCGAGCACCTGGCTCGCGAACTTGCCGGCCTCCTCGAGCACCGCGTTGATCGTGTCGGCGTCGATCTCGGCGTGCGCCGGCAGCGGCTTCAACTCGTCGACGACGTTCAGGACTTCGTGCAGGACGAACTGCATGTCGCGCAGCGGCGGGGTGTAGTGGGCCATGGGTGTGGATCTCCGGAGTGCGGCTCAGGCCGAGGACGAGGATGGGGAAGCGATTCGGGACTTGCGCGGGGCGCGGGCGCGAGGCTTGGGCGCAGCGGGCGCCGCAGACGACGCGGAATGCGCGACCAGCCGTTCGAAGCCGGCACGCGCATGCGTCGCCGCAGCCGGGTTGCGCAGGAAGCGCGCGTCGTGGTGGAGCGCGAGGACGAGGCCGTGCAGTTCGAACAGGATCTGCTCGGGGTCGGTGTCGGCGCTCAGATGGCCCTCGGCGATCGCGGCGCGGATCGCCCGGCCGAGCGCCTGCTGCCAGGTCTGCACCATCGTCACGAGCGCATCGCGCACGAGGCCCGGCCGGTCGTCGAACTCGACCGCGCCGCTGATGTAGATGCAGCCGGAATCGATCTCGGCCGAGACGCGCCGCACCCAGCGCTCGAACAGCGCGCGCAGCCGCGGCAGTCCGCGCGGCTCGCGCAGCGCCGGCGCGAAGACCTCGTCCTCGAACCGGTTGTGATACTCCCGGACGACCGAGATCTGCAGTTCCTCGCGCGAGCCGAAGTGGGCGAAGACGCCCGACTTGCTCATCTCGGTGACCTCGGCGAGCGCGCCGATCGACAGGCCCTCGAGACCCATGTGCGACGCCAGCTTGAGCGCGGCATCGAGGATCGCGGCGCGGGTCTGCCGACCCTTCATCAGCGGCTTGGTCGGGGCGCCCGCAGCGCCGGCGCTGTCGTTGCGGTTCAGGGTCAGTTCGGCCACGGCAGGACTTGAAAGCGAACGATCGTGCTATTTTGCAGAAAAAGCGCCGAGCCCGCCGGCCGCGGCGGTGCTTTCTGCAAAAATTCCTAGAGGCTGCCCTCTAGAAGTGCTCGGCCCGCGAATCTCCGCGGCACCGTCCGCTGGGCTCGGCAGCATCGAGCGCAGTACCTTGCGCTCTTCCCAAATAACTTCGACTCCACACAACCATGAAGATTGCCGTCGTCGGACTCGGAGCGGTCGGAGGCCTGATCGCCGGACGACTGGCGCGTGCGGGCTACGTGGTCTCCGGCGTGGCCCGCGGCGCGACGCTGGCCGCGATCCAGCGCGACGGCCTGCAGGTCCGGATCGACGGCACGCAATGGCAGGCGCCGATCACCGCCAGCGCCGATCCGCGCGACCTCGGCCCGCAGGATCTCGTCGTGCTGGCCCTGAAAGGTCCGGCGCTGATCGACGTTGCGCCGACCTTGGCGCCGATGCTCGACAAGCGCACCGCCATCCTGCCGGCGATGAACGGCGTGCCGTGGTGGTTCCTGCGTGCCGGACCGAATGGCGAGCGCCAGGCCAACCTCGACGCATCGCTCGCCAGCGTCGATCCCGACGGCGCGATCGCCGCCGCGTTGCCGCTCGATCAGGCCCTCGGTTGCGTCGTTCACCTGAGCTGCTCGAGCCCGGCACCGGGCGTCATCCAGCACGGCTTCGGCAACCGGCTGATCGTCGGCGAGCCGCGCGGCGGTACGTCGGCACGCACCAGCGAAGTCTGCTCGGCGCTCGCGAAGGCCGGCTTCACGGCCGAGCCGAGCGCCGACATCCGTGCCGACATCTGGTACAAGTTGTGGGGCAACATGACGACCAATCCGATCTCCGCGCTGACCGGCGCGACGACCGATCGGATCCTCGACGATCCCGACGTGCACGCGTTCATGCTGCGGGCGATGGCCGAGGCGGCCGCGGTCGGCGCGCGGATCGGCTGCCCGATCGCACAGTCGGGCGAGGAGCGCATGGTGGTGACGCGCCAGCTCGGCAGCTTCAAGACGTCGATGCTGCAGGACGCGCTGGCCGGCCGGCCGCTCGAGATCGACGCGCTGGTCGCGGTGGTCGCCGAGATCGGCGCGCGCGTCGGCGTCGCGACGCCGAACATCGGCGCGCTGCTCGGCCTGACACGTCTGATGGCACGCGAGCGCGGCCTCTATCCGCGCGACCGAGGGTCTGCTCCGCCCGCCTGACCCCCGATCTGTGGCATTCGCACCGCGACGGCCCTGGCAGGCGGCGTACCCGCTTGAGTCCGACACCGGTCTTGGATTACGCTCGAAGCACCATGGAAGTGCTGCAACTCGACATGTCCGGCCGTCCGCAGTCGTGGATCTCGGCCCGGGAAGCAGCCATCCTCTATGCCAGCGACGGCGTCGCCTGGACGCTCGGCCGGGCGTTCTATGTGCTGCGCGGCGGCACCCAGCGCCGCACGGGTTTGCAGTCAAGGATCGAGGTGCATCCGATCATCGCGGTGCGCGGATCGGTGCCGAGCCGGGCCTGGCGCCGCACGCCGGCGCTCAGCAACCCGAAGCTGTTCGCCCGCGACCGCCAGGTCTGTGCCTACTGCGGCGGGCGCTTCCACGTCGACGAGATGACGCGCGAGCACATCGTGCCGACGTCGCGCGGCGGCTTCGACACCTGGATGAACTGCATCAGCGCTTGCCGCCCATGCAATGGCCACAAGGGCAACCGGCTGCCGGAAGAAGCGAACATGTCGCTGCTGTACCTGCCGTACGTGCCGAGCCTGCACGAGGACATGATCCTGCGCGGCCGCCGCATCCTCGCCGACCAGATGGAGTTCCTGCTCGCGAGCGTGCCGCGCAGCAGCCGGCTGCACGGCTGAGCCGGGC